>JALRHE010000233.1 GCA_023253235.1 Steroidobacteraceae bacterium | reverse complement strand
ATTGCCGCCGACCATCAGGCGCAGGCAATCGGTTATGAACTCCATCATGTGATGGTCGGCCAAGATTTTCGGGTATTTGGAGAAGACGTTGCTCTTCTCGGGGTTCTCGATATCGTTTTCGATCGCGAGCAAGCCCTCTTTGCGCGACTTCACCAACAAGTCAAAGATCAGTTTGAGCAGATCGACATACGTCTCGCGGGTGTATCGCGAGGGCTTCATCAAGCCGATGGCATTGGCGAACGAGGCTTTGACGACCTTCAGAGAATTGCTGGTGATGAAGGCGCCGAGTGCCGCCCCGATGATCACGACGATTTCGGACGGATGCCAGAGCAACAGCAGGTTGCCGCCGGCCATCAAGAAACCGATGATGACCGAGGCAACGACGATGACGGAACCGATCAACGCTATCATTAGGGTGTTCTGCGACGCTGGAGAATAGGGGTGCGAGACCAGTTGGCATCCTAAGGTTGTCCTCGCGGCAAACCACGGTCACACTGTTCCATAACGGCAGCTTTCCGAGAGGCTTTAGCAAAATATGTTCGACGCGACTTCCTGGTTTCTGGCTCTCCCTGGCCTCATGGCCTTGGCCGTGCTCGGTTGGCTGATTTCCTTGCCGCGTCGCAATGTCGATGTGGTCGACAGCTTGTGGTCGTTGATGTTCTTGTTATCGGTGGTGCTCTATGCCGGGTTTCCGCCTGAAACAGAGCGCGGTCGGCTGTTGTTCGTGCTCGTGGCGGTCTGGGCGATTCGTTTGTCGGTGTTCATCACTGCGCGCAACTGGGGTCACGAAGAAGATCGTCGTTATCAGGCCATTCGTCGTCGTAACGAGCCCGGCTTCGCGTTCAGCAGCGTCTATCGGGTATTCATTTTCCAAGCGGTGCTCGCCTGGATCATCTCGCTGCCGTTGCACGGCGCGGTCAACGGCACAGCAGAGCTCGGCGTGCTCGACTACATCGGTGTCGCACTTTGGGTGCTTGGCTTCACCTTCGAGGCTGGTGGGGATTGGCAGCTGGCGCGCTTCAAGCGTGATCCCGCCAATGCAGGCAAGGTCATGGATCGCGGGTTCTGGCGATACACGCGTCACCCGAACTACTTCGGCGATGCCTGCGTGTGGTGGGGCTTCTATTGCATCGCGCTCTCAGCCGGTGCGTGGTGGAGCATCATCGGCCCGGCGATCATGACGGTGTTGCTACTGAAGATTTCGGGCGTGAAATTGCTCGAGCGCGATATCGGACAGCGCCGCCCGGATTACGCGGAATACATCCGCCGGACGAACGCGTTCATCCCTGGGCCGCGAAAAGACTGACCAGCCAACCCGGCTGATCAGTCAATCAGGCTGATCAGCCGGCTTCGGCCTCGCGCGAGGCTCGCTTGCGCTCGTGCTCCTTCAAGAAGCGCTTGCGCAGGCGGATCGACTCGGGCGTGATCTCGACGAGTTCATCCTCGTTGATGAACTCCACTGCGTATTCGAGCGTGAGCGGAATCGGCGGCACGAGTAGCAGCGCGTCGTCCTTGCCGGCCGCGCGCACGTTCGAGAGTTTCTTTTCCTTGATCGGGTTCACGACGAGATCGTTGTCGCGACTGTGAATGCCGATGATCATGCCCTCGTAGACCTTCGAGCCGTGATCGACGAACAAGCGACCGCGTTCCTGCAAGGTGAAGAGCGAGTAGGCCACCGCTTCGCCGTTCTCGTTCGAGATCAGCACGCCGTTGTGGCGCTCGGGGATGTCGCCCTTGACCACATCGTACCCATCGAAGATGTGGCTCATGAGACCCGTGCCGCGCGTCATCGTCAGAAACTCGCCCTGAAAGCCGATGAGGCCACGGGCTGGGATTCGATACTCGAGTCGCACCCGGCCCTGACCGCGGCCGGTGGGGTCACCCTCGACCACCATGTCGAGCAGCTCGCCACGACGCGTGCCGAGCTCGGACATGATGCCGCCTTGCAAGCCTTCGTCGATGTCGATCGTGAGGGCCTCGAAGGGCTCCATCGTCACGCCATCGATTACTTTGCGCAGCACCTGCGGCTTGCCGACAGCAAGCTCGTAGCCTTCGCGCCGCATGTTCTCGATGAGGATGGTCAAGTGCAGCTCGCCACGACCTGAGACGCGAAACACGTCGGCATCGGCTGTCTCTTCGACGCGCAGAGCCACGTTGCTTTGCAGCTCGCGCATCAGGCGATCGCGAATCTGTCGGCTGGTGACGAACTTGCCTTCGCGACCGGCGAGCGGCGACGTATTGACCTGGAAAGTCATCGAAAGCGTGGGCTCATCGACCTTGATCGGTGGCAGCCCTTCGGGCGATTCGACATCGCAGAGCGTGATGCCGATGTTGACCTCTTCGATACCGGTGACGGCGACGATGTCACCGGCGACGGCTTCGTCCACCGGCACACGCTCGAGGCCGCGGAAACTCAGGATCTGCGCGATCTTGCCCGTGCCGCGCTCCTCGTCGCCCCAGCGCAGCGCCACGTTGCGACCCGACTTCAACGTGCCGCGACGAATGCGGCCGATGCCGATACGGCCTACGTAAGAGTTGTAGTCGAGCTGCGAGATCTGCAGTTGCAGCGGTGCGTCGACATCCGTCGGCGGTGGTGGAACGTGCTTGAGAATAGCCTGATAGAGCGCCGTCATGTCCGTCGATGGCTTCTCGATATCCGTGGTCGCCCAGCCTTGCAGTGCTGAGGCATACACGATCGGAAAGTCGAGCTGTTCGTCGGTAGCACCGAGTTTGTCGAACAATTCGAAGGTGCGATCGATCACCCAGTTCGGACGTGAGCCCGGACGGTCGACCTTATTGATGACCACAATGGCTTTGTGACCGAGGGCGAGAGCCTTGCGGGTCACGAAGCGAGTTTGCGGCATCGGGCCTTCGACGGCATCGACGACCAGCAACACGGCGTCGACCATCGACAACACGCGCTCGACCTCACCGCCGAAATCGGCGTGTCCCGGGGTGTCGACGATATTGATTCGCGTCCCTTGGTAATCGATCGCGCAGTTCTTAGCGAGGATGGTGATGCCGCGTTCTCGCTCGAGATCGTTGGAGTCCATCACTCGTTCGCCGACTCGCTCGTGAGCGGCGAAGGTGCCCGATTGCTTCAGCAAGCAGTCGACCAGCGTGGTTTTGCCATGATCGACGTGCGCGATGATGGCGATATTGCGGATCGGACGAGCGGTGGACATGTAGAAGAACCGGGCAAAAAAGGCGGCGCAGCGTAACAGAGCGCCGCGCCGGTTGCGACCTCGGCGTGCCCTGTGAGTAAATCCACACAGTTGATCGATTCCGTCACCCCAAGGATTAGGAGATACCCCATGCGTTCGATTTTGCGTTCCACCATCCTCGTTGCGGTTGTGGCCGCCCTGACCATGCCCGCCTTTGCGCAGGATGCGCGCGTGGCCCAGCAGGTCAAACTGCGTCAATCGGCCTTCACCGTGCTCGGCGCTCAGATGAGCCAGATGGGCGCTATGGCAGCCGGTCGCGCTCCTTACGACGCCAAGGCGTTCCGTCTCGCCGCTGAGCGAGCGGCCTTCATGGGAACCATCGTTCCCGATCTGTTTCCGGCTGGGTCGGCTGGCGGCAAGGTCAAGGACGAGCTTTGGCAGAACTCGGCCGATTTCCAGAAACTCATGAACGACATGAAGAGCAAGACGGCGGCCTTGTCGGCGGCTGCCGCCAAGGGTGAGAGTTTCGATGCGCTCAAGCCGCTCTTTGGTGCGGCCGGTGGCAGCTGCAAAGCCTGTCACGACAAGTACAAAGCTGACTGATTTTTCATGCTCAGAGGCGAGATCAGTCGGCCCGCTGGGCCTGCACGCTATGCCATGTCGGGGCGCAACCACGCCCCGACTTTGGTTTTGTTGTCGCCCACGGGTAGTGGGCTCGAGTCATGGGCGCCGTTGTTGCCGCAGCTTGAGCGTTTTTTTCGCGTGGTGAGACTCGATCTGCCCGCGCCGGCAAGCGCGGACGACGCGCTGGCCGTGCTCGACTCGCTCGGTCTCGATCGCGCGCACTGGGCGGCACTCGGTTCGGCGACGGTGGCGTTGCAGGCGGCCCTGAGTGCACCCAAGCGAGTGCTGCGTCTCGTGCTGGTGAGTGTCGCTGTGTTGGACGAGACGCTCGAGCCCGCGCGGGTTTTGGCGCCCGCGTTGCTCGTCACGTCGACCGGGTCGACGAGCGCGCCGCCTGAGCAAGTCGAGCAAGTCCAGCGGCAGTTAGTCGGTGCTGGGCTCGTCGTTCACGATGGCGGTGAGAGTTTCATCGCCGATCAGCCGGACGACGTGGCGACCACCTTGATCGAATTCCTGCGCGATTG
>JALRHE010000219.1 GCA_023253235.1 Steroidobacteraceae bacterium | reverse complement strand
GCTTCCACGCCATGTCCGTGATGTGCAGCAAGCCATCGATACCGCCCAAGTCAACGAACGCACCGTAATCGGTGAGGTTCTTGACCGTGCCGCGCACGACCGAACCTTCCTGCAGGTTGTCCATGAGCGCGCTGCGCTCGGCGGAGAACTCCTGCTCTACGACAGCGCGGCGCGAAACGACGACGTTGTTACGCTTCTGGTCGAGCTTGATGACTTTGAACTCGAGCGGCTTGTTCTCGAGATAGGCCGTGTCACGAACCGGACGCACATCGACGAGCGAACCCGGCAGGAACGCGCGGACGTGCTCGATCTCGACCGTGAAGCCACCCTTGACGCGACCCGTGATGATGCCGATGACGATCTCGCCGGCGTTGAAGGCCTCTTCGAGGCGCGTCCAGGTACGGGCGCGCTTGGCCTTTTCGCGCGAGAGACGGGTTTCACCCGTGCCGTCTTCGACCGAGTCGAGGGCCACTTCGACCATGTCGCCGGCCTTGACCTCGATCTCGCCGCGCTCATTCTTGAACTGCTCGACCGGAATGACGGCCTCGGACTTCAAACCGACGTTGACGATGACCATGTCATCGCCCACTTCGACGATCAGCCCAGAGAGAATTTGTCCCGGGCGGATTCGCTGACTAGCGAGGCTCTGCTCGAACAGTTGCGCAAAACTTTCAGTCATTGGTTGTTACTCGTAATGCGGTGAAAACGTCACCGCGACGTCTGGCCCGAGCAGCCTTCATCCGATGGCCCACGGGAATTGCCGAACAAGACCACGCTTCCTTGCGCGATCACCCAAAACACGATCGAAGATTTTCAGGGGGTCAGCGCCACAAGGCGCGCTCGCGTCCGAGTTCGATCACCCGCTCGACGATGGCCTCTACGGTCACACCCGTGGAGTCAATCACGAACGCGTCGGACGCTGGCCGAAGTGGCGCCACGGCGCGGGTGGAATCGCGCTCGTCGCGTTCGGCTATCTCCCGCGAAAGGGCGGCGAGACTAACACCGGAATCCTTACCTTTCAACTGGTTATAGCGCCGCAGGGCCCTTTCCTCGGCACTGGCCGTCAGGAAAATCTTGAGGGGGGCAGACGGGAAAATCACCGTCCCCATGTCTCGTCCGTCGGCGATCAGCCCGGGCGACTCCGCGAAGGCGCGCTGTCGCTCCGTCAAGGCCGAGCGCACCGCAGGCCAAGCCGCGACCCGGGAGGCCCCCTGCCCGGTCTGCTCGGCCCGAACCAAAGCCGTGACCTCCCTGCCGTTGAGTTCGATGCGTTCGCCGCCACCCGGATCGGAACCGAAGCGCACCTTCATCTGGCCGGCGATCCGGCTGTGCCCGTCGACGTCATCCGGCGCGAGACCCGCGGCGAGCCCTGCCACCGCGACGAGGCGATACAACGCGCCACTGTCGAGCAAATGCCAACCAAGCTGACTCGCAAGGCGTCGACACACCGTCCCCTTGCCGGAACCGGAAGGCCCGTCCACGGCCACCACCGGCACCGCACTAGTCGCTAACGACGAGCTCAAGCGACCTCACGGAGTTGAAGTCCGCACGCACGCGCCAGATCCGCAAAACCCGGAAACGAGGTTGCCACGTTGGCGGTGTCGTCGATCTCGATCCTGCCTGCCGCGCGTAGCGATGCCACGGCAAACGACATTGCGATGCGGTGATCGCCGTGACTGTCGATCCGTCCGGGCTGGAACACCGGGCCGTTACCGTGGGTACCCGCGAGGCGCATCCCGTCGGGCAGGAGTTCGTGGGCAACGCCGAGCGCGTTCAATCCGGCGGACATGACGGCCAGCCGATCGCTCTCCTTGACGCGCAGTTCC
>JALRHE010000095.1 GCA_023253235.1 Steroidobacteraceae bacterium | reverse complement strand
AAGGCATTCAAGACACCACCGAAACCCGCTTCGGCGTCGGCAACGATCGGTTGCAGCCAATCGATGGAGTCATCGCCCTCGGCGTGGTGCAGCTGATCCGCTCGCAGCAGCGTGTTGTTGATACGACGAACCACCTGCGGCACCGAATTAGCCGGATACAGTGATTGGTCCGGATACATCTCGCCGGCGAGGTTGGCATCACCGGCCACTTGCCAGCCTGACAGATAGATCGCTTTGAGACCGGCGCGCACTTGCTGCATCGCCTGATTGCCAGTCAGCGCACCGAGCGCATTGACGTACGGCAAGGCCGCCATGTTACGCCAGAGTTTCTCGGCACCGAGTCGCGCGAGCGAATGCTCGATCGCGACGGTACCGCGAAGACGCACGACATCTTGCGCGCTGTAACCACGCTGCACACCGCTCCATCGCGGGCTCGTGGACCATTCTCGTTGCAACTCGTCGGCACTCTTCAGGGGCATGTTCGTCCTCACTCGGTCGGGGGTTTATTCAGGATTAGGTCGAAGATCAGGCCAGCTCGCGATAAGCCGCGAGCGTCAGGAACGTCGCAAACTCAGGCGCCGTCGTAATCTCATCGAGCAACGCCGCGGCCTCGCGGTACTTGCCGGCGACGAAAGCCGTCTCGCCAAGTGCGGCTTGCAGCCGTGCGAGCTCGGCTCGCAACTCGCTACGGAAGAGCTCCGCCGTCACCTTGCGGCCATCGGCGAGCACACCACCCGGGTGGCGAATCCATTGCCAGATCTGCGCGCGGGAAATCTCCGCAGTCGCAGCGTCCTCCATCAAATTATTGATGGGCACGCAGCCGTTGCCACACAACCAGGCGGCCATGTACTGCAGTGACACGCTGACGTTGTCGCGCAAGCCCTCGGCCGTGATCGAGCCTTCGGGTACGCGCAGCAGATCGTCGGCGGAAACCGTGACGTCCTCTCGTGAGCGATGCACTTGGTTCGGAGTCGGCATCAGTCGGTCGAAGACTTCCATCGCGATCGGCACGAGCGCCGGATGAGCGACCCAAGTGCCATCGTGTCCATCGCCCGCCTCACGCTCCTTGTCGGCTCGCACCTTCGCTAGAGCCGCGTCGTTGGCGATCGGATCATTCTTGATTGGAATCTGTGCAGCCATACCACCCATCGCAAACGCACCCCGTCGATGACAGGTGCGGATGCACAGCAACGAATACGAGCGCATGAAATGGGTCGTCATGGTGACGAGGCGACGCTCGGGCAGCAGGAAGTCCGCGCGCTTGGCGAATTTCTTGATGAAACTGAAGATGTAATCCCAACGTCCGCAGTTGAGTCCGACGATGTAGTCGCGCAATTCGAACAGGATTTCGTCCATCTCGAACGCGGCCAAAATCGTCTCGATCAACACCGTACACTTGATTGTGCCGTGGGCGAGACCCAAACGACGTTCTGCAAAATCGAACACCTCCGCCCAGAGCCGCGCCTCGCGATGACTCTCCATCTTCGGCAGATAGAAGTACGGACCCGTGCCGCGCGCAGCAAGTTCGCGGTGGTTGTGAAAGAGGTACAGGCCAAAGTCCACTAAGGCCCCGGGAATCGGCTTGCCGGCCAAAAGTAGGTGCTTCTCTTCGAGATGCCAACCGCGCGGACGAACGAACAGCACTGCGACCTGATCGTTGAGCGCATAGCGCTTGCCCTCCGCGCTCGTGAAATCGATACGGCGAGCGACGGCATCGCGCAGGTTGGCTTGACCACCAATCACGTTGTCCCAGGACGGCGCGAGCGAGTCTTCGCAATCGGCCATGAACACCTTGGCACCGCAATTGAGCGCATTGATGATCATCTTGCGATCCGTAGGACCGGTAATCTCGACGCGGCGGTCCTGCAAGTCGGCCGGAATCGGCCCGACCTTCCAGTCGCCTTCGCGGATCGCGCGAGTCTCAGGCAGAAAGTCCGGCATCTCGCCGGCGTCGAGCCGAGCCTGCCGCTGCTCGCGGGCGCGCAAGAGCTGCTCGACGCGCGGCCCGAAACGAACCACCAACTCGCCTAAAAAATCGACAGCCTCAGCCGTCAAAATGCCTTCGTCGGCGGGACGGGCCGGCAAGCCGGGCAAGCGTTCGAGACCGTGGGAGTTCATGGGGCGCTCTCGTCGAATGAAGTGACGATTGAACTCTAACGATATTGGTGAGAATATTTACACAATAGAAATTTCACAGTGTGAATTTCACGTATGGCCGGATTGCTACGTCAGGGACATTTCCTCGGCTCCAAACTGCGCAGCCTGCGCAAGCGCAATGGCCTCACCCTCGATGAAGTCTCGGCCCGTTGCGTCCAGCTGAACTCCGAGCATGCTCCCTCGGTTTCCTACCTCAGCATGGTGGAGACCGGTAAACGAGTCCCGTCTGCGCAGATGCTCGACGTGCTGGCGCAAGTTTTCGGTAAAGACGTTGGCTGGTTCCTCGATCGAACCGAAGCACAACCCGCGAGCCCGCCGCGTAAAGGCCGTGGCGGCGTCGCCACGGTGATGCCGCTGGAGCCCGCCTTTCTGTTCTCCAAAGAATTACTGCAATCGGCGCTACCGGAACTGCTCGCCCAAACCGGCACGAGCGGCCGGCAGTTTGCTCGGTTACTCGTGCGCGTCTGGCAGGAAGCCCGTCAAAACGACTTCCCCGATATTGAACGCGCCGCCGAGTCGGTCGGCCGACGCCGCATGCCGCTCGCGCTCGACGACGTACTCCAGATCGTGACCGATCTTGGCCTCTCGATTCGCTGGATCGAGGAGGATCGTCGCAACCCGCAGTCGAAGCTACTGCGCGCGCGGTTCGAAGCGCCGGGAACCATCGTCATCAATCGCCGTCTGCGCGGCCAAGAAGCGCGGCTCAAATACACGCTCGCCTTTTTCATCGGCCACAAGATCCTGCATGGAGCCGATGGTGTCGTACCACCGCACAGCGTGACGGGGGCGACGGCAGAGGAACCCACGACCGTCGATGCCGCCTCGATGGCACCGCGCGATGTACTGCTCGCTTGGCGAGACTTCGAATGCAGCGCGTTCGCAGGCGCCCTGCTCTGCCCGAAGCAGCCGCTCCGCCAATTCCTGGTGCGCGAACATCACGAGATCGCCGCCTGCGAAAAACTCGGTGTCACTCCCGCGGTGATGATGCGCCGCATGACAGCCGTGTCGCCGTATCGTCACTGGCATTTCTTTGATGGATACTCACCCGGATTCTTGCGTGCGGTTTATCGCGGCAACGGCATCCCGCTACCGTGGGGCAACATGAGTCTGGTTCCGGACCCCTGCCCGAACTGGGCGGTTTTCCGACTGCTGCGCGATACCCCCGAGTCACGCGCGGCCGAACACAAACCCGTCTCGCAGATCTCGATCATGCGTGACGGCGGCGAACCGAAGCTCTACTGCTGCCATTCGCTGCGCACCAAAGATGCTGCGGATGTCTCGCATGTCTTATCGGTCGGAGTGGATCTTGCGCCGGC
>JALRHE010000399.1 GCA_023253235.1 Steroidobacteraceae bacterium | reverse complement strand
ATCTTCCCGTCGAGCAGGTCTTCGATCAAATCGCTGCATGGGAAGAATCGGGCGGTCGTATCCAGCATTTGCAGTTACGTCGCACGAGTGACGGACGAGTCAGCGGCGAAATCCGTGGCAGTCTCACAGCGCCCTGATCGCGAACCGCGGCGATCGAGGGCGCCGTTATCTCTCTTCATTCTCGCGTGTTTGGTCGGGATTGTCGTTTGGGCACCGGCGGCATGGCTGCGGTCTTCGCTGCCGATGCCGTTCGTCTGTACCGATGCGACGGGCACCATTTGGAATGGTGAATGCCGTCAGCTGCTGCGCGTAGACTCGTTCGGCTCACGATCCGAACTCGGCGATCTGCGATGGCACATCTCGGTGTGGTCTCTGCTGTCACTGCATCCGCAAGCCGATTTGCTGTGGCAGCTCGGCGATGCCCGCGCGCGTGCCACACTGCAGTGGAGCCCAAAGTCCAACTGGCAAATCCGTGACCTGTCTTTGGTCTCGACCTATCGCTCACTCAATCCGCTTGCCGACCCTGGCCTTCGACGGCTCTGGCGAGACATGCCAGGCACCGCGGGATTGTCCCTCGAGTTACCTGTAGCGTTCGGTAACGCCCAAGAAATTCAACAGCTGCAAGGTGAACTTCGATTCTTCGCCTATGGGGAGCATGTGCTGACGATCAGTGCCGATGGACGCGGTGCACTGCGGTCAAACGAGGGCGCGTTGCGCCTCTCTGGCCCCCTCGAATGGCAGCGCGATGGGCGCTATCGATTGCAAATCAAAGCTAGCTTGAGTGGCGACGCCGATCCTGCCTTACGAGAGGCGCTCAGGGCGTTGGGACCGGTGGATCCTCGCGGCGAGTATGATCTGACCATCGAGGGATCGATTTGGACTCTGCTGCGCTGACAGCACTCTCGATAGACTCACTCAGGTTAATTCGACAAACAGACCGATCGCTGGGAAATACAGCGCCGATCGCACGGGCTCGGGCCCGAAACGCGAGAGCAGACTCGAATAACGCTCCAATTGAGCCCGATGCGCTTCGCGCTGCGCATCGAGAAAGCCCGACAAGTTCCCATCTGACGGAATCGCCGTCTTGTAGTCGATCACCCAACGCTGACCCGCTTCGACGAAACAGCGATCGATCACGACGTTGACGATACGTCCTGCAACCTTGCCGGTCAGTGCAAGCTCGATTCCGTCGCGCTCGTCGCGTCGAGCGAGAATCCAGCGGCCGCGTTCATCACGTAAGGTACGTTGTACCGCGTCGCGAACCCGCTCTAGATAAGTCTCACAGCGATCCCGCGCAACGCCCTCTAGCAATAAGCCTTGACGCCAACGCGCCGTCGAAGACTCATCGACCTCGATGGGTAGCTCGGACTGACGAGCAAGGTGTTCGAGCTCGCGATGGATCACGATACCGACTGCGCGTGCGTGCGGATCACCGTTTTGCCCGACGAATCGTTGCACTGCTGTATCGAGCTCCGTGCTCGATAGGTTCAGCGTAGACACCGACAGATCGGCAGGCCATTCC
>JALRHE010000369.1 GCA_023253235.1 Steroidobacteraceae bacterium | reverse complement strand
TGTTCCTCAATGCGACCAATCCCGAGACGATCAAACTCGTCCGTAAAGGCATGATCGAATGGGGTTTCAAGGCGCAGCGCTTAGGGCACCAACTCTTCAAGACGCTGGCAAAGCCGCAAGTGAAGGCGCCGCCCGCGACGGTCGGCAAACCACCGATTCGGGAACAGGTGGTTCACTTCGTGAATCGGCGTATGCCTGCTGGCGTGCCAAAAAAAACCGCACGCGCTCTGCTCGATATCGAAGACAAGAACTATGTGCCCGTCATCCGTGACCCGCGCAGCACCGCGCCGGATGCCGAGGCCGTATTCTATTTCCCCGGTTGCGGCAGCGAGCGTCTCTTCTCACAGGTCGGACTCGCCACGCAGGCTATGCTCTGGCACGTCGGTGTACAGACGGTGCTGCCACCAGGGTATCTTTGCTGTGGTTACCCGCAACGTGGCGCCGGCGAATTCGACAAGGCAGCCAAGATGATCACGGACAACCGCGTGTTGTTCCATCGCGTCGCCAATACGCTCAACTACCTCGACATCAAAACCGTGGTCGTCAGTTGCGGCACCTGCTACGACCAATTGCAGGGTTATGAGTTTGAGAAGATCTTCCCGGGCTGTCGGATCATCGATATCCACGAGTACCTTCTCGAAAAAGGCGTGCGCCTCGAGGGCGTGACTGGAGTGCGATATCTCTATCACGATCCCTGTCACTCACCGATGAAGAAATACGAACCACTGAAGGTCGTCAACGAACTGATGAACTCGGAAGCCAACGGCAAAATCGTCAAAAACGATCGTTGCTGCGGCGAGTCGGGTACGTTTGCCATCTCTCGCCCTGACGTGTCGACACAGGTTCGTTTTCGCAAGGCCGAAGAAATGCAGAAAGGCGCGAAAGCCGCTCGCGCGGATGGCTTCGCCGGCGATGTGAAGGTGCTGACCTCCTGCCCGTCCTGTTTGCAGGGACTCAAGCGCTACGAGGACGAGACCGCACTCGATGCGGATTACATCGTTGTCGAAATCGCTAAGCACGTTCTCGGCGAACATTGGATGCGCGACTACGTCGCAGCCGCTAACGACGGCGGAATCGAGCGCGTACTGGTCTAGCGGGCCTCAGCCCGCCTTGCGGAAGGTGAGATTGATGCGCACGGCGCCGGTAGCGGCGCCCTCGGCTTGGCCGACGGCGTGATAACCACGCCGTGCGGAGCCACCCCACACGAGCACGTCGCTCGGCTCTAGCCGAATTTTCACGGCTGAGCCAGAACGCAGCTTCCCGTACCAAAGAAAAGTTGCCGCTGCACCAAGTGTGACGGAGACGATGGGCTGTGAAAAATCGCGCTCATCGGCGTCGCGATGAGCTCCCATCTTGGCTTTGCCTGCGTAGCGATTGATCAGGCAAGCGTCGGGAAGAAAGTCGCGATATCCCGCCTCGGCCGCTGCTCGCTGCGCGAGGTCCAAAAAAATCGACGGCATGGCAGGCCAAGGCAGCCCCGAGAGCGGATCGCAAGGTTCGTAGCGATAACCTCGAGCGTCACTGTGCCAACCGAGCGCGCCGCAATTGGTCATCGCGGCCGACATCGGCCGACCGCCCGGGGTTTGTAGTTGCCGAAACGGCGCCGCCGCGGCGACAAGGTCGACCGCGGCGGCATATTCAGCGGTGGCCACCGCGAAGCCGCGCAATAGCACGACTTCGGGCGCCACTTCGGTGACTAGGTCGATATCAGAACCCGACCGTCACACGTCCGTAGATGAAGCGACCCGAACGACCGAACGGCGAATAGTTCGAGAACGAGGTCGCACCGGTCGTATTCAAAGACGGCGGCAAGCCATCCGGATACTTGTCGAGGATGTTGTCGGCGCCAAGAGCGATCTTCACGCTCTCGTTCACTTCGTAACGAGCCTCGAGGTCAACCAACGTCTTAGCCGTCAACACGAAGTCAGCAGCTGCCGTGGTACCCGGCGACAACACGTCACCGTAACGCGTAGCACGCAGGGTGGCACCCCACGGACCATGCGACCAAGCGCCCGACAACACGAACTTGTTCTTCGGGTTGCCTTCTTCGAAGGTCAGCACGTTAACGCGACCGAACAAGGTCGGGTTGAGCTGTGCGATCTGCGAGATGGTAGGCAGTCGGGTGACTTCGGTCGAATTGAAGTTCGCCGTGGCCGTAACGTCGATCTTGCTGCCGTTGTCGAAGCGAACCGGATAGTTCGCGACGATATCGACACCGCGGGTGTTGGTATCCACACCGTTGATGAAGAAGCGGCCGCCACCGATACCGATGAAACCCTTCGCGGTCAGGAAGTCACGCACGTTGGTCGCCGTGAGGTTCTCCGACAGCACGATACGGTTGTCGATATTGATGCGATAGGCGTCGATGGTCAGGCTCAGATCGCCCGCCTGCACGACGGCACCGATCGAGAAGTTCATCGACTCTTCCGCCTCGAGCGGCTTGGCACCGAGCGCCACCGCTACCGGATCCGAAACCGGGAAGGTGGTGATGTCGAACGGAATGCCGTTGATGAAGTTCGTCGAGGTCGTGGCGAAGTACTGCTGCTGCAGTGACGGCGCTCGGAAGCCGCTCGAGACCGAACCACGCAGCGCGAAGACGTCGCTGAAATCGTAGCGGCCCGAGACCTTGCCCGAGATGTTGTTGCCAAAGTCGCTGTACTCCTCGACACGAATCGCCGCCGAGCCGAGGAACTTCTCGGTCAGATTCGCTTCGAGATCGAGGTAGGCGCCGACGGCGCTGCGATGCTCGTTGACCACGTTGCCCGGACGGAAGCCCGGGAACACCTGCGCGCCCGACGCGGTCGGAGCGCCGTTCAACAACACGCCACCATTGCGGTAGGAGTCCGGCTCACCGGCGAAGATGCCGTAGCCTTCGCGACGCGCTTCGAGACCGAGGGCGACGTTGAGCGGCGAAGCAAGGCCCGCCACATCAACTCCGCGCACGCCCGAAATGTTGAGCACGCCCTGATCGTAGGCGAAGCCACCCGCATCGAACGAGGTCTTGCTGGCGGTGCCGAGTGAACGGTTCAAGGTGTTCTCGATGGTGAACGCCATCTTGTTCTTGCCGTACACGACCGAGGTGTCCATATCCCAACCGGCGAAGGCCCAGCGCAGACCCACCGCGGCGGAGAAGTCCGTCACATCTGGCGAGATCAGCGGCAAGAAACCATCGGGGTAGATCTGCGCGACGTTGCGCGCATCGTTGGCCGGGCGATAGAAACCCGCCGACGTTGCCGAACGGTCCTGCCAGCTAGCCGAAGCGTAGATCTCGACGCCCTCGATCAACTCGCCACCCGAGTTCAGGAACAAGGTCTTCTGCGAGAGCTCCGGTTCGCCGTACCAGGCGTTGAAACGCTGGAACGTCGCTTCGCGCGGATCGAACGCGCCGGTGGCTGTTCGGTTGTATTGCTGACGGAAGTCCCAACCACCACGCTCGGTGCGCTCGGCTTCTT
>JALRHE010000276.1 GCA_023253235.1 Steroidobacteraceae bacterium | reverse complement strand
AAAAATATCCTGATGATCGGACCGACGGGTTGTGGCAAGACCGAGATTGCGCGTCGCCTAGCGCGCCTCGCGAAGGCGCCGTTCGTGAAGGTCGAGGCGACCAAGTTCACCGAAGTCGGCTATGTCGGCCGAGACGTCGACTCGATCATCAAGGATCTCGTCGAGCTCGCCGTCAAGCTCGAACGCGAGGAAGCGCTCGCCCGCGCTCGCGATGGCGCTGCAGATGCGGCCGAAGAGCGCATTCTGGACGCGCTGCTTCCCAAACCGCGCCTCATGGGATTCTCTACGGATGAACCTATCGCGCCGCGTGATGCCGAGACCCGCCAGAAATTCCGCAAGATGCTGCGTGAAGGCCACCTCGATGAGCGCGAGATCGAAATCGAGCTGCGTAATCCGGTGCTCGGGATGGAAATCGTCGCGCCGCCCGGCATGGAGGAGATGCAACAACAACTTCAATCCATGTTCCAGAATCTCGGCGCCGGTAAGGGTCGCTCTCGGAAACTGAAGATTCGAGAAGCCCAGAAGCTACTGCTCGAGGAGGAAGCCTCCAAACTACTCAATGAAGAGGAACTGCGCGCGAAGGCTGTTCGGAACGCGGAACAGAATGGCATCGTGTTCATCGACGAGATCGACAAGGTGTGCCGCCGACAAGACAGCTATGGCGCCGACGTCTCACGCGAAGGCGTACAGCGAGACTTGCTGCCGCTCGTCGAAGGCTGCACCGTCAACACCAAGTATGGCCCGATCAAAACCGATCATGTGCTGTTCATTGCATCGGGTGCTTTCCACGTTGCCAAACCTTCGGATCTCATCCCGGAGTTGCAAGGACGCTTCCCGATTCGCGTCGAACTGACGTCACTGAGCGTCGAAGATTTTGTCCGCATCTTGACGGAACCGAGCGCCTCGCTCACGACGCAGTATGCTGCGCTGCTCGAGACCGAAGGTGTCAAGGTCAGCTTCATCGAGAGTGGCGTTCGTCGACTTGCTGAGATCGCTTTTCACGTCAACGAACGCACAGAAAATATCGGTGCTCGTCGCCTACACACCGTGATGGAGCGACTCCTCGAAACGCTGTCTTACGAAGCGACAGATCGAACGGGCGAAAAAATTGATATCGATGCAGCTTATGTCGACGCCCATCTCGAGGCCTTGTCGCAAGATGAGGATCTGAGCAGGTTTATTCTTTGAGTCTGCCGTGAGCGACGAACTGGCGCTCGCGGCAATCGTTCTGCTGATTGCCGCTATGCCGGCGTCGTTGGCATTCTTGATTTTGGCCGACGTCGTCAAGCTCGAGGGCCCGGGTCGAAAGCGGCGGTGGATTCGAATCGCACTATGGCTGGCCGCCATTCCGCTTAGTGTGCCGCTGTTCTATTCGCTCTGGGGCGCGGCCGGTGCAGCCCATCTCGAGCCTCTCTGCCAAGCGTACGCGACACCCGAGTTTCGTCGAGAGACGCCAACGCCGCGCGAATGGCTGCAGTTGAAGACGTCACGCGTCGTCCATCATTCGAACTTCTGGTTCAGGGTGTCGATGGATCGTTACCAGGTTCTCGATCGACGCTACGGCACGATCATCGCGGTTGCCGACGAACTCTGGATCGACGCAGGTCGCGCACGTCACTACTGCGGAGTGATCAGCGGACCCTTACCGGTCGAAACGACTCGTGATGCAAACAGCCAACTCGAGCAATTCCTGCGCCAGGTTGCGCGAGGCAAACCGCGCGCCTGAGCAGCGCACTTACGGACAACCCCTTGCGGTTAACCGAGGAAACCGAGATCTCGCGTCGCAAATGCGCCGATGTTGGGCGCAACCTTGGGCAAATCACTCGCCCCCACCCCGAACCACGAAGCCAAGGTAGCAGCATATTGATCAGCTGAAGTCGTCGGAATGAAGCGACCGCCACCGACATCCAGTGAGCTACCGGTTTCTAGCAGCGGATACTGGCCATAGATTCGACCGCCACGAACTGCACCACCGGCAACCAGCTGAATGCCACCCCAAGCATGATCGGAGCCATCCCCGTTCGAAGTCAGCGTACGACCGAAGTCGGACTGCGTGAATAGCGTGACCGAATTTTCCATGCCCATCTCGGTCAGTGCATCGTAGAAACTTTTGATCCCATTACTGACGGTGGCTAGCAAGCCTGGCTGGTCGGCCATCAGGTCATCGTGCTGATCAAAGCCACCCAATGAGACGAAGAAGATCTGTCTTGATAACGACAGGCTCGTACGCACCGAGATCAACTTGGCCACGGTTCGCAGCTGCGTCTGCAGGCCGGAGAGCGTCACGCCTGTGTTGGGCAGGGCGGTAAAATCGCGCGCGGTAGCCAGCGATCCATTGACCCGATCTGCGAACTGCACCGCGCGCTGCTGGATAGTCGCGTAACTACGTTCGTAAACGGTATTGCTCTTGCTTGCGAGTGCGGCTGTCAAACTCGCCTCGACGGCACCGCGGCGACCTAGGCCCACTCCAGAGGTCGCAAAACCGGTGAAGTTGGTCGCACCCGCAGCACCCATGACATACGGTCGTGCGATCTCGCCCGCTTGGAAGTAAGTCTGACCTGCCAGCGATACGTTGAGCGACAGCTGTTGATTCGCAACCTGCGCATTCAACACATCGGCGACTCGACCCGCCCATCCGGATTTCGAGATCGTCTTGCCGCGCAAGCTATGCCACTGATCTTGCTGATCGTTGTGCGAAAATAATTGCGGCGGAAGAGCATGACCGCTCGTTGCAGCAGACTGATACTGCGCTTTCGTGGTCGGACGCAGCAGCGGCCCCATGTTCGCCATGACCGCCAAGCGACCCGACTGGAACAACTCGCGTGCTCCAGTCATGGACGGATGGAATCCGTAAGTTGGATCGCCGCTCGTTTGCCCGTCGTACATCACCGGCAACAACGCGGCGCGATCAACCGCAAGACTCGACGCGGTACCACCTCCGCGCGAGCGCGAATAGGCATTGTATTCAGCGGTGCTCGTCGGTACGAACATGTTCCAGGAGTCGTTACCGCCGAAGAGGAAGAGACAGACCAAGGCCTTGTAGTCACCAAAGCCGCCGACACCCGTCATCTGCGCGTCGAGCGTACCGACCGTACGACCGAAGGCGTACGCGACGCCACCAGCAGTGGCTGCTTTTAAAAATCGTCGTCGTTGCCGATTCATGAGTATCGTCCTGAACGTCAACGCTGCAAGGCGTAGCTAGGTGAGATGAGGATCAGATAAAGCGCATCGCCAACTCGCGTGGCTTGCGCAGTAGTCGGATTGGTTGCGGGAATAGTCGTGCGTTCCAATTGCGCCTTGATCGCTGCTCGCATTTCCACCGACAACAAATTCGAATCCCCCAGTAGACGAGTGGCGACACGATCGATCAGACCATCCGGATTACTCGCCAGCGGCAAATCGTTCGAGATATCGATATAGACATCATCGACATTCAAGCGCGCCGCATTCACATGGGTACGGGTCGTAACTTGTGTCCAAAAGAAATTCGTGGTCTGGGTGTTGAGATACTCAGTTGCCAGTTGCATCTCAGGAGCAACGAGCCCGGCATCGGCAATCTCTCCTGGAGGCGCATAGAACGGGCTGAAGAAATTGAACACCGAGGGTGACGACCCCTGTGCCTGCCCAAAGGTGCCGCTGGCGCCGCCGGAGAAATTACGTGCCGCACCGAGTTTTTCACCACCGGAGCGTGCGTCGTAAGCACGCCATAACTGAGTCAAACGTAGCAGAGGCTCTTTGAGCTTGCCGGCGGTTGCAGCGGCATTACCGCTCGGCGTCGTGCGGGCCTCCGCATCGAGCAGGATCGCACGCACCACCGCCTCGAGATTACCTCGACGGCCTGATCCATCGTTGTTGAACTTCTCGGCGACGCGCTGCACATAAGCCGGCGACGGATTGCTCGTCACCAATTTCTGGATGAGCTGTTTCGAAATGAACGGCGCGACGTTCGGGTGATTGAAAACATTGTCGAGTGCGGAGCGCAGGTCACGCTCACCGCCCTGATTGGCCGGGATGAGACCGCCACTCAATGCCGCACCACTGTAACTCAACACGCGCTTCTCACCGGGCTCGTGCTGTGCCTCGAACAATTGCATCGGCTTGATCTGGTTATATCCGGCAACAGGCGCAGTCTGTGGGCGGGTATTCGCAAAGGTGCAGGTTGGAGTCGTCGTCGGACAAGCCCACTTCCAGCCGGTGAATACTCGGGCAAAGCCTTCGATGATGTCCTGGATGTAGGTCGGGATCGGCTGCCCGCTCGCATCGCGCTTGAGAGTGCCATCGAGATTGAGCTCAACGAGGCCAATGCTAAAGAGCTGCATCATCTCGCGCGCGTAGTTTTCATCCGGTCGAAGATTC
>JALRHE010000262.1 GCA_023253235.1 Steroidobacteraceae bacterium | reverse complement strand
TGGAGCAACTCGGTAATCCCTACGCAGTCATCCCGGCGGATCGCGAAGGTCGTGTAGCGATCGATTGGGGTGTCTACGGCGCGCCGGAGACTTTCCTAGTCGATGATCGCGGCATCGTGCGCTACAAGCATGTCGGCGCTTTGCATCCACTCGCTTGGCAGAACGAGTTCCTGCCGCGGATCCGAGGTGTCAAATGAGGATCGGGTCGCCGCGTTGGCTTGCTGTTTTGTGGAGTCTGCTGCTGGGTCTATCGATGACTTCCGTATTCGCCATCGATCCGATCGAGTTGGCTGATCCGGCTTTGCAAGAGCGCTATCGCAGTTTGACGCACGAGCTGCGTTGTATGCAGTGCCAGAACCAATCGATTGCCGATTCTCCGGTGGGACTCGCGGGCGATCTTCGTCGTGAGGTTCGCGAGCTGCTGGAGGCCGGCAAGACCGATGCCGAAATCCGCGATCATCTGAGCGCGCGCTACGGCGATTTCATTCTATTTCGACCGCGATGGTCGTGGCGAACCGCTTGGCTTTGGCTGACACCTGCCTTGCTACTCGCGCTCGGTTTGTTTGTCGCCGTACGTATCGTGCGACAACGGGCCGCGATGGTTGATCAAGCCGACGATAACGATAACGAGGGGGCTGGGCGGTGACGCTATTTTGGATCGGAGCGATCGTACTTCTGGCGGCTTGCATTGCCGCTCTCGTTTGGCCGCTGGCGCGTGAGCGGACGCAACGAGGTGCTGCTATCGTCGTGGCGGTCGCCGTCGCGCTCGGGAGCATCTTGCTGTATCGCGAATGGTCGAACTGGGATCGAACTCAGGCGGCGGAGGCAGCGGAACAGTCGGCGATGGTGGGGCGTCTCGCGCGCCGACTGGAGAAGAACCCCGACGATGTCGAAGGTTGGTTGATGCTCGGACGATCACAATTGGCGATCGGGCAGTATCCGCTCGCGCAACGAGCGTTCCGACGCGCAGATCGTCTCGAGGAAGGGCGCAACCCAGAAGCACTGCTCGGCATGGCCGAGGCGATGGTGTTGCAAGCGGACGGCGAGGTCGACGAGCGTTCTGGTCGCTTGTTCGAGATGGCGCTTGTACTCGCGCCGCAGTCGGAAAAGGCGTTGTTCTTCTCCGCGGTCGCTGCTCAAAAACGTGGCGAGACGGCACTTGCCATCCAAAGATTCGAAACCATGCTCGCGATGTCACCACCGCCTGAAGTGCGCACCATCCTCGAGCAGCAAGTCGCGAGTCTGAAAGGGGCACCGCCGCCCGCCACGGATGCTGCCGCAGCAGATTCAAGCACCACGCCCGTCGCTGCGACGGATCAGGGCGTTGGCGGTGCCGCACGAGTGCAGGTGGAGGTGTCCGCATCGACGGCGATGAAGCAACGCATTCAGCGCGGTGGTGTGTTGTTCGTGTTCGTGCGCGTGCCGGGCCAGCCGGGCCCGCCGCTCGCGGTAAAGCGCGTCTCGGTCGATTTGCCGGTCACACTCGAGTTGACCGCGCGGGACAGCATGGTTCCGGGTCTTGAGATTCAAGCGGGACAGGCGGTCGAAGTGTCGGCCAAATGGTCCAAGGATGGTGTCGCGACGCCGCGCGCCGGTGATCCGATCGGCAGCATCCCCTACAAAGTCGGACAAGACGGACTCAAAAGCCTCGTGATCAACGAGCTCAGTCGATGACCATGACCACCGCCAGCACAACGGCGCGTTTGCGCTGGTTGGTGGCGCCCGGTGAAGGTCGGGCCTTGTTTGCGGCGGCAGGCGCCTATTTTTTGCTGCTCGCCGGCTACTACATGCTGCGCAGTCTGCGAGAGGCGTTTGCGCTCGAAGTAGGGCGCGACTACATCGCCACGCTGTTCTACATCACGTTCTTCGTGATGATGGCGGTACTTCCTCTCTACTGGTATCTCGTGGCGCGCTTGCCGCGTCGCCAGTTGTTTCCGGTTATCTACGCCGGCGTCGTGGTGTTGTTCGCGTCGCTGGCGCTCGGGATGTCGGGCCAACCTGGCAACAAGACGTTGGCCGCCGTGTACTTCGTCGTGGTCACCTCGCTCAATCTCTTCATCGTGTCGGTGTTCTGGAGTGTGATGGTCGACGCCTGGCGGTCCGATGCCGCGAAGCGTTTGTTCGGCTTCATCGCCGCAGGCGGCAGTGCCGGCGCGATTGCGGGACCGCTATTCAACGCATTGTTCGTACAGAGTATTGGTCCGACGACGACCATCCTAGTCGCGTGTTGCTTCATCGCGCTCGCGATCGTGCTCGGGCGCCGAGCGCAGCAACTCGAGGCGCAAACCGATGGTGCCGGCCTCGATCCGGATGTGCGTCTGGCGATGCCCGTGGGTGGACGCGCCATCGACGATCTCAAACGTTTGGTGACTTCTCCTTATCTGCTCGCCATTGCCGGCCTGATCATCGGCGGTCAAATCCTGGGCGGATTCATGTATCAGGAGCAGGCCAAGTACGTAGAGGCCGAGTACACGACGCTCGCCGATCGTGCCGCCTTGTTTGCGCGTATCGATCTTGCGGTCAGTGTGTTGGCGCTGATCTTTCAAGGTGGCGTCGTAGGTTGGGTCGCTGCGAAGGGCGGCGTGCGCATCGCGCTCGGTCTGGTGCCGATGATGCTGATTGGTTCACTGGTGCTGCTGGCTCTCGTGCCGGTCGGTACCGTGCTTATCGCCACGCAGGTGTTTCGTCGAGCGATCGATTACGGCATGTTCAAACCGACCCGCGAGATGCTCTTCACGGTGCTGAACCCGGAGAGCAAATTCAAGAGCAAGAGCTTGATCGACACGTTGCTGCAACGTGGCGGTGACAGCATCAGCCAGTTGGCCTATCCGCTGGTGGCGGGACTCGGTCTCGTCGGAGTGTCGTGGGTGTTGAGTGGTGTGAGTCTGGTCATGTTGGTCGTGGCTGTATGGCTCGGTGGCGTGTTCGGTCGGCACGAGCGCGACAGCGGAACCAACGATCGATGAATTCCGTGCAGGAGACTCTACCGGCAGCGCGTCTGGATGCTGCCGGGAGGCGCCGTATCGATTGGCGCGCACTGCTGACGATCGCAGCGCCCCTGATGATCACCAATGCCATTCAGGCGGTGCTCAATCTCACGGACGTCTGGTTCATCGGACGTCTCTCGACGGATGCCGTCGCCGCGATCGGCGCCATCTACTGGCTCATGACCTGCGTGATCCTCGTGCTGGGCGGCGTTGGACTCGCAACACAGTCGTTCGTGTCGCAGGCCGATGGCGCTGGTCGCCGTACCCGAGCCTCGCAGTCGGCGTGGAATGGCTTGTGGGGGTCGATTGTCGCCATCCCGTTGTTTCTTTTGGCGGCTTATCTCGGCAACGGTGTGCTTGCGTGGTTTCGTCTGGACGAGAGCTTGCGCCTCTTGGCGATCGATTATTGGGAGCCGCGCATCGGCGGAGCGTTCCTCGGGGCGATGACCTGGGGCTTGATGAGCTTCTTCAATGGAATCGGCCAAACGCGGGCGACGTTAGCGGTTGCACTGATCACGACGGTGGCGAACGTTCCCGCCAACGAATACTTTATGTTCGAACTCGGCTGGGGGATGGCCGGCGCCGCGTGGGGCACCAACGTCGCGCAGTTGTGTGGCTTGATTGCGGGGCTCGCGATCATGCTGGGGCCGAAGCTCGCCGTTCGCTATCGGACTCGTCTCACATGGCGACCTCGTTGGGTCATGGTGCGCCGGCAACTGGCGGTGGGTTTGCCGATCGGTGTGATGTACGGTGCCGACGTACTTGGCGTGGCTCTGATGCAGTTGATGGTGACCCAAGTCGGTAATGTGGGTGCAGCCGCGACGCAGATCGTCATGATGCTGACCTCACTCGCCTACATGCCCGCGCTCGGTCTGGCTACGGCGGGGACGACGGTCACCGGCCAGGCCATCGGTGCCGGCAACCGCGAGTGGGCGGCACACCTCGGCACGGTGATCGCGCGTAGTTGCTCGGGCTTCATGTTCGCCGTAGCGATGCTACTGCTGTTGATCGGCCCTTGGTTGTTACCCTTGTTCGTCGCGAGCGGTGATGTCAGTGCGCCACTGGTGGTGTCGACGGCATTAATTTTGTTGATGCCGGCAGCGGCGTATCAGCTCTTTGACGGTCTCTATTTCGGCTCGAGTTTCTGTCTGCGTGCAGCCGGTGATACACGCGTTCCCGCCATGACTGCGTTGGTGTTGTCCTGGGGCTTCTTCGTGCCGCTCGCGCACACGCTGATTTTCGATGCGTCGCAGGCGTGGATCCCCGGTCTTCCGCAGGCCGGACTCGGCGCACTCGGTGGATGGCTCGCCTTGATGAGCTACGCCATGGTGCTCGGCGTCGTGATGTATCGACGCTGGCGCAGCAATCGGTGGCAGCAGATCGATCTATGGCGGGGCGATCAGTGACTAGACCCGCTCGGCGCGCCACCGACGCAGCATGATCCATCCGCCGATCATGCCGCCCAGATGCGCAAAGTGGGCGATGCCACTCGCCGTGCCCGTTACGCCGAGGTAGAGCTCAAGCGCGCCGTAAAGGGTGACGAAGACCCAGGCCGGCATCGGGATCGGCGGTATCAAAGGCACGATTTTGCGACGCGGGAACATCATCGCGAAGCCGAGCAGCAAGCCGAAGATTCCACCCGAGGCACCAACGGTGGGTGCGATCTGCCCCAGCGACATGGTCACCGCCAGTTGCATGAGCGCGGCGGCGATCACGCTGGCGAGATAGAACTGCAAGAAGCGCTTCGGACCCCACCACGCCTCGAGCTCGTTACCGAAGCTCAGTAGGCCGATCATGTTGAAGCCGATGTGCGCCAGACTGCCGTGCAGGAACGCATAGCTCACGATCTGCCACGGTTCGAAACCGCCACCGATTGGCCAAAGTGCGAAGGTGTCGATCAAAGAGGGCCACAGCCACTGCGCGCCGAAGATCGCGACATTCGCGATCAACAGAAACCGAGTCATCGGTTGCAGTGCGCCGAACATGATCAGTGCGTATCGAGCCAGTCGAATAGACGATTGCAGAAGCGGATTTTCTGCTCTTTGCCGGCGACCACGTGCGCCAGATCGTCCCAGGTTTCACCGATGGCACCCGGAATCGCTTTCTCGATCGGAATGGTGGTGCGCGGACTCGTGACAACATCGAGCGCCGCATGAATCACGAGTGTCGGGCATTTCACCTGACCGAGTCTGCTGCGAGATTCGAAGTTCACACAGGCTTCAACGAGACGCGAGTGGGCTTCGAAACGTCCGTTCAATTCTTTCCAGCCACCTTGGGGACCGAGCAACTTCGAATGGTTCGCGTTGTAGTACTCAGGCGTGAAGGACAACAGCGTTACGACCTTCTGGAAGGCGAAAAACCCGGCGTCGCGGTGGATCTCGCGGAACATGTTGAGCTGATCACGCAGAAAATCGTCGACTTCGCACCAAGCGCCCGTGTTGAGCATGCTGCGTGCAAGATCCGGACGCTTGATCGCGATTTCTTGGGCAACGCAGGCGCCCATGCCTACCAAGCCAACCAGATGGACATTCTTGAGGCCCAAGTGATCGAGCAAGCCGATCGCATCATCGGCATGTAATCCCATCGTCGATGGACGTGCGAGATCGTCAGTCGACTCGCCGATGCCGCGGTAGTCGAACAGGATCACTTGATAGCGATCGGTCAGGCCGCGAGCCAGATGATGGTGATTGTCACGACAGAACGTTCCCCAGCCACCCATGCAGAGCACCGGCTCGCCTTGGCCGAGCACTTCGTAATACATGTCGTGGTCGTTGATGCGTGCAATGGGCATGAGAGTTCCTTGCGGTTGAATGTCAAAAGACCAGCTTGGTGATGCCGATGAAAGCGATGACGATCAGCAGCGCGTACAAACCAAGCACGTAGCGAATCGCTCCATCAACGGCGGTGCTGATGGCTTGTTCGATATCGGGTTGGCTACCTTCGGTAGCGAGTCGCATGAACGCCGGGCCAATTGGACGAAACGCCACGTCGATCCCGATACCCATCGCAAAGATCAGCGCGAACAGCAGTATCTTGAGCCCGTACCAACCGCCGGGTAGTGGGCCGAGGCCGAGTAGGGCGAGTACACCCAAGGTACCGAGACCAAGCAGCAGTAGGGCCTGCCACGCTAAATGCCACTGATTGAGTGTGTGGGCTCGTGGCGTGCCTTCGGCTCGACCTATGGCAAATAGCAGTGCGATCCAGGCGGCGCTCGCGATCCAAGCGAGCGTCAGCGCCCAGCTCGGAATCGGCGCGAATCCGCCGGATGCGCTCAGTTGCAATCCAACCGGGAACATCAAGGTGAAACATAAACGCGGTATCAGATCGATCTGTACCGCCATCTTCAGTGCGAAAGCGCGCTCCGCGAATGACAGGTCGGATCGCTTAGCTGCCTTGGCCAGCAGGAAGACGCCGAGATCGCCGCCCAGCCAGTAGACGAGCAGCATCACATGGATGAAGACCCAGATGGTATGTTCCATGCCGTCGATTCTACGAAATGTGCAGGGGGATTACTCGATCATGTCCGGTGAGATCTACGCGCTCCTGGTGCTGATGCACCTATTGTTGTTCGTCTATTGGCTCGGTGCCGATATCGGCGTTTTCTATTCCGCTCGCTACGTTCAGGACACGACGCTGACGCTCGAATCGCGTCGAACGGCGCTGCGCATCATGGGCTGGGTCGATCAGTTGCCGCGCTACTCGTTGGTGTTGATGCTGCCGGTCGGAACCACACTCGGTGTCGCGACGGGGGTGATTGCCTTGCCCGCATTTGCAGCGCTCATGACTTGGCTCATCGGCGCAGGCTGGTTGTGGTTCGTGTGGGCGATCCACCATCACCAAGGCACACCGCTCGCCGAGCGCTTGCGGAGCATCGATCTCGTGTGGCGTTTTGCGCTGGTGGCGATCCTGCTGGCGACGGGCGTCGCCGGTCTCGTGGGTCAGGGGCCGCTCGTGACCGACTGGATTTCGATCAAGGTGGCGCTGTTTGGTGTGTTGGTCTTCTGCGGCATCATGATCCGCATGCGCGGAAAGCCGATCGGTCCTGCGCTGCGCAAAATTCTCAGTGACGGTTCCTCGCCCGAGCTCGAAGCCGAACTCGTGCGAGGTTTCGATCGAACGAGACCGTTCATACTCGGGATCTGGTTTCTCTTGTTGGTCGCCGCGTTCGTCGGTCTCGCCAAGCCGACCTTTGGCTGAGGCCCTTTGGCTGAGGCGTGGTGAACTAGCCTCGCCGTTTCATCGCGGCACCTTCATGCCGCGCTGCACGGCGGGGCGAGCGCCGATTTCGGTCGCCCAGCGCGCGAGATTCGGATGCGCATCGAGGTTGCCGGGGAAGCGTTTCATCGACACCGTAGCGACGGGATAGGCGATGACGTCGGCGATCGTGTATTCGTCGCCCACGAGGTAAGCGGTCTTCGCGAGTTGCTGTTCGAGCGTTGCGACCATGCGCAGACAAAGGCGGTTGTAGAGTTCGATGGCGTACGGGATTTTCTCTTGTGCCACCACGTTGAAGACGAACTGTCCGCTGTAGGCGGGGCCGACATCACCCGAGACGATGCCGACCCACTCGAATGTCTTTGCGCGAGCCCGAGTCGTGCGTGGCAACAGCTGTCCTGTTTTTTCGGCGAGATAAATCAGGATCGCCGCCGAGCCATACACCGAGAGGGGTTTGCCGTCGGTATCGCCGCTGACGTCATGATCCACGATGGCCGGCAGTCGTCCCACGGGGTTCAAACTCAGAAATTCGGGTGTGAAATTCTCGCCTTTGACGAGATCGTATTCTCGGACCGTGTAAGGTAAGCCGACTTCCTCGAGCATGATCGAGGCCTTGTAACCATTGGCGGTTGCCACCGTGTGTAGATCTATCATGGGACCATCCTGCAGGAGAGAGTCATGAAAAAAGTTCGTCGTTCTCGTGGGCCGCTCGTCACGCCGCTGAAGCGAACCGCCATCATCGTCAAGAACATGGATCGCAGTCTGCGTTTCTGGCGCGACCTGCTCGGGCTCAAAGTTTGGATTTCAGGCGAGGCGGGCAAGGAACTGCCCGAGTTGTACCAACTGCTTGGCGCTCCACCTTGCACCACGCGCTGGATTATCCTGCAATCGGAGGACGTCGATTGGGGGATGGTGGGTTTGTTCGAACTCAAGCGGCCTTCGCCACCGATCGATCGGCATCGAGATCCGAGCCGTGCCAACCAAGGTGAAGCGTGTCTCGTCTTCCACTCGCCCGACGTGGATCGCATTTATCGAGGCGCCCGCGCACTGCGTTTGCCCGTGCTCTGTCCGCCGACGATGCTTGAGATCGCGGCCCACGGCGTACTGTCGAAGGAAATGACGCTGCGCGACCCGAATGGGGTTCTCGTCAATTTCATCCAGAACATCAAAGGTGGCTCGGTCGGGATTTCGAATCGCTTTCCCGGTCTCAAGCGGCGCCGTAGCGGTGCCCCTTGACCGGATCGATCGGAATGATGGTGGCCTTGAGTTCGGTGAAGAACTCGAGGCTCGCCTGCGGACCGTCACGACCGATACCCGATTCTTTGTAGCCGCCGAACGGAGCTCGCAAGTCGCGGATCATCGCCGTGTTGACCCACACCGTACCGGCGCGGATGTCGCGCGCGCAGCGCATCGCGGTGGATAGATCCTCTGTCCACACATAGCTCACGAGGCCGAACTTGGAGGCATTGGCAATGGCAACCGCCTCATCGACGGTATCGAAGGTCAGGAAGGTCGCAAACGGACCAAAGATTTCCTCCTGACAAACGCGTGCGTCGTTACCGGGCGCCAGTACGGCTGTCGGTTCGATGAACCAGCCTTTGTCGTGCGCGGGTGAGCGACGGCCGCCCGTCAGCAACGTCGCGCCGTCGGCCTTGGCGACATCGACGTAGGAGAGAACGCGTTGCATGTGCTGTTCGAACGCCAGCGGCCCGATCTCGGTTGAGGGCAGCATCGGATCACCGATCTTGATTTTCCGGCTGCGGGCCACGAAGCGCTCAATGAAAGCGTCGGCAATGCCGCGCTGCACTAGGATGCGCGAGCCTGCGAGACAGGCTTGGCCGTTGTTGCCGTAGATGCCAGCGAGGGCGCCATCGAGCGCGCGTTCGACATCAGCGGTGTCACAGATGATGTTGGCTGACTTGCCGCCGAGCTCGAGCGCCACCGGTTTGAGGTTGCGTCCGGCGGTGGCTGCAATCGCGCGACCCGTGCTGGTGCCGCCGGTGAAGCCGATCATGTCGACACCCGCATGGTTGACGAGGGCATCACCGGTGATTTGACCACGACCGTTGACGAGGTTCACGACGCCAGGAGGCAGACCCGCCTCGTGAAAAATCTCGACCATGCGCAGCATCGAGAGCGGGGTGTATTCAGAGGGCTTCAACACGCAGGTGTTGCCGAAGGGGATGCAGGTCGCCACGCGCATGGAGGCGAGCGACAGCGGTGCATTCCATGGGGCGATGCAACCGGCGACGCCACGCGGCTCACGTGTAACGTAGGTTACGTAGCCCTTGCTTTGTGTATAGGTTTCGCCGTGAGTGGTGCTCGCCACCTCGGCGAAGAACTCGAAGTTGCGAGCCATACGATCGACATGCCGACGCACGCTGAGTAGCGGTAGACCCGTATTCAGACATTCGAGATAGGCGAGCTCTTCGGCATTCTTGCGAAGGTGGTCGCGGATCGAATAGAGGATGTCATTACGTTCGGTGATGTCCATCCGCGGCCACGGGCCTTGATCGAAGGCGCGGCGAGCCGAAACGACCGCCTCGTTGACTTCGGCGGCATCGGCCTCCTGCAGATGCGCGAGCACCTGTTCGTTGGTCGGGTTGATGATCGGAATGCGATGGGTGCCAGATCGCGCGGGCACACGTTGTCCATCGATCAGACTGGTGACCGTATCGACGACATTAAAACGACGGGTAATCTCGAGACTCATGCTGAAATCCATCCGCAGGCAACGAACCAAGGCAGCGAGCCGGCTGCGGCCGACAGGCTTCCGACGTGAATACAATCTTGGGCGAACCCGGCCGCTTCGAGTTCCGGTTTCGGGTCGCAGTTCGCGTAAACCTCCCAGTACGGCTCGTTGTTGTGGCGCGTATCCCAGGAGAGTTCGAACTTCTTGAATTCCGACAGACCGCCGAAGCGCAGCGGGACGTCTTGGTGGATGCAAACGCCACCTGGGCGCAGCAGGCGACGACTCTCGCGGAACATGCCGCGTCGCGTCGCGTCGGAAATCTCGTGCATGACGTTGTGCGACACGATGAGATCAAAGTATTGATCTGGGAAGCTCGTTGCCGCGACGTCCATTTGATGGAAATGCACGGCGGCACCCAGCGCCTCGGCTCGCGCATGCGCGTAGCGCAGCATGCCTGCACCCACGTCGATGGCGTGAACCTCGGCCTCGGGGAAGGCCAGCGCGTAGGGCACACTCGCCGAGCCTGCCGAACAGCCCATATCCAGAATTCGTTTGGGTTTCAGCTGTGGGAAGCGTTCGGCGATGAAACGTTGCACGTGGGCGGACTTGCTGTCCGTGCGGCTGATTCCTTGGCCGAAGGCGTACAGATTGCCGCCCACCTCGTAGAGCGCGCCGGCAGAACAGTCGTACCCACCGAGATCGAGTGCATAGCCACCGGTCTGCAAATGGATATCAACCGCGGTCACCCCTCGGGGCGGTTCGAAATTGGGGTTCAGCGTCAGTGATCCCAATCGTTGCGGTGAGGCATCGAGTTCCGCTGCGCGGCGCGCCATCCGGAATCGATCGCGAAATACGCTATCGCCGACGGCGACCCACATTTGTTCCTGCGCGGCCCGGGCGAGGGCTGACCAGGTTTGGTAGGCAGGCTCGGCTTGCATCGCCGCACGAATCTCCTCGCGTTGGGCGGGCGGATGGCCATGCTCGGCCTCGTACGCAGGCGCCACGACACGTTCGAACAACTCGCCTTGGGTGCTGCGGAGGCCCCGATTGAGCCCTTGCTTCAGGGCCACGATGAACTGCTGGCGCGAGACTTCATCGGCCGTGGCTTGCGGCAGCATGTCGTGGGTGACGCTTCTGACCATGGTGTGGCTCCTTCCCGTTGCAGGCTGCTACCGATTCGGCAAACGACCTGTCATCATGTGACTATAACGACTTAAACCACCGGTTTGCACGTGGCCGATCTTCGTCAATTCCTCACCGAGCACAGCGAGTCCGTCTGGGAGTTACCCGGCGACGTGTCGCTTGTGCATGAGCTCACTGCGTTGCAGCACTTGCTCGACGAACGGCATCAGTATCCCATCCTGCATGCCAAGCGGGTACGAAACCTTGCTGGTGACCGCAGCGATGTGTCGGTCGTGACCAATTTGACGGCGAGCCGTGAGCTCACCGCACGGGCGCTCGGTATTCCGGATCATCGACGCACGGCGCAGTGGTTTGCCTCGCGCACCCAGGCGGGTATCGCACCTTCGATCATCGCGCGTGAGCACGCTCCCGTTCAGCAGCTCGTCCGGCGTGGCGAGCAGGCGAGCTTGTTCGACCTACCGGTGTTGACCCAGCACGAATTGGAGCCCGGTCCGTATCTCACCGCTGCGCACGCCACGACCTTCGACCCGGATTCCGGCATCGACAACACGGCGATCCAGCGTTGTTGGGTGAAGTCCGCGCGTCAGATGACCTGGTTTCCGTACCCGTCGAGTCATAACGCACGCAACCTGCGTAAGTTTCATGCGCGCGGCGAGGCGTGTCCCGTCGCGTTCTGGATTGGGCACCATCCGGCAGTGCTGCTCGGTACCCAGGCAAAGCTCAAATATCCGGAAAGTCATTGGGAGGCGGCGGGCGGCGTACTCGGCGCACCGTTGCGACTCGTTCCCTCGGTACTGCATGGCGAGCGCATCATGGTGCCCGCAGATGCGGAGATCGTCATCGAGGGCTGGGCGCGACCTGGCGTGGTTTCGCCCGATGGTCCCTTCGGTGAATACACCGGTTACTTAGGCGGCGAAGTGACGGCGCCTTTGGTCGAGATCGAGTGCATCACGCGGCGTCACGATGCGATCTACCACGATTACGCATCGGGTCTCACCGATATGCTGGTGCCCGACAACATGGCGATGGAGGGCAAGTTGTACTCGCTCGTCAAAGCCGTGGCGCCCGCACTCGTCAACGTGCACGTGCCGACCGAGGGGCGACGATTCCACGCGTATCTCCAGTTCAAGAATCCGGGGCCGGGCGAAGTACGCGATGCTTTGCTGGCAGCGATGGCGTATCGGCGCGTCAAAACGGTCATCGCCGTCGAAGAGGACGTCGATCTGTTCTCACCCGATGCGATGCTCTGGGCGCTAGCGACTCGTGTGTTGTGGTCGCGCGATGTGATCACGGTAGAGGGCCTCTCCGGGTCGTCGCTCGATCCAGTGTTACCGGAAGGTGTCTCGACGACCCCGAAGGTTGGTATCGATGCGACGCGCACGCCGGGCTATCCGGTCGTGGCGACGGTACCTGATGAAGTGCGACGAAAAGTTGCTGATTGGTTATCGGGTGGCGATTCGACTCGCTGGCCGACGATTTGAAATGAACACGTATCTGGTTGGAGTGTAATGACGATGTCAAAGATGATGAACCAAACTGAATTTTTCGCAGCCCTGGAAGCGGCACGCATGCCGAAGCATGGCGGTGGCCATGCCTTCAGTCGTGCCTGGGCTGCCGGTGAGCTCTCGCGAGCGCAGCTCGGCGAGTGGGCTATCCAGCACTTCTACTACATCGATCCCATCCCGCAGCAATTCGCACAGTTGTATGCGCGATTGCCGGATCTCGATGCACGGCAGCATCTGCTTGAAAATTTGCTCGGCGAAGAAATGCCCGCTTGCCCGGAAAAGCGTCACCCGGACTTGCTGCGCAAGTTTGCGCGCTCCTGCGGAATCAGTGACGAGCGCATTCTGCGTGCCGAGGAGAATGGCGAAATTCTGCCGACGACCCGCGCCATGCGCGCCTGGATCTGGGAGCTCTCGAGCATCCGTCACCTGAGCGAATCTTGCGCGGGCATCATGGTTGCGCTCGAGGGCCAACTGCCGACCCTGTATCCGAAGTACGTCGAAGCCATGCGCAAGATGGGCTTCACGGAAGACGACATGGAGTTTTTCCATGTCCACATCGAAGGCGACACGGAGCATGCCCATGTGGGTCTCGAGTTGACCGCGCGTTACGCCACGTCACCGGAGATTCAGACTCGTGCGATCGCAGCAGTACGCGCGTCGGCCGAGATGCGTTACTCCATGCTCGATGGTATCTACGCGAGCGTGCTCGCGCGCAAGGCGGCCTGAGTCGTCTTGAATTCGAAAGCCGTCGTTCCTGGATCACCGGTTGCGCTCGTGACGGGCGCAGCCGGTGGTCTCGGTCGTGCCGCGGTCGCCAAATTGCGCGAGCGCGGCATGCGGGTTTTTGCCGCCGACCGCGCGCTGGCCGACATTCCCTGCGGTGCACCCGTGGGTGTGATGAGCCTGGATGTCACAGATGAGGCGGCAATCGCGGTCTGCATCGAGCGGGTGCTGGGTGAGTGGGGACGCCTCGACCATGTCGTTCACCTTGCAGGCTGCGCGGGTGCCGGGCCGTTGACGTCGGTCACGCGAGAGGAGTGGCAACGGGTCATCGATACCAATCTGACCTCGGCTTTCCTGCTCGCCAAGGCGGCTTACGAGGCGCTCAAGGCGACGCGTGGCTCCTTGGTGCTCACGGCCTCGACCAATGGGCTGAACGGCGGCAGCGCGCTGTCGGGGCCTGCGTATGCAGTGGCCAAGGCGGGCTTGATCAATCTCACCCGTTATCTCGCCAAGGAGTGGGCTCCCGATGGCATCCGGGTCAACTGCTTAGCGCCGGGCCCCATCGACACGCCGATGGTCACAGGTCGGTTTTCGAGCGAGGTACTGACGGCGTTGCAAGCAAGCGTGCCGCTTGGGCGTATCGGCGATCCGAAGGACGTCGCGCATGCCATCGACTATCTGACCAGTCCTGCGGCATCCTTCGTGACCGGGACCGTCATGAATCTCTCTGGCGGAATGCTCCTCGATTGAGATGGCATTGCATATCGTGAAATCGAAACCTTCGACGGCAGAGGCGGTTCGCTCGATGGCGACGCCACGTTATCACCAAGTCTACGTCACGCTGCGAACCTGGGTTCGCGATGGCACGTACAAACCCGGCGATCAGATTCCGACTGAGCCTCAGCTGTGTCAGTTGTTTGATGTGTCTCGTATCACCGTGCGCAAGGCGATCGATCATCTGGCGCGCGAGGGCTGGTTGGTGCGCCAGCAGGGGCGGGGCACGTTCGTGCAGCTGTCTGCCTCGCGCACGGCCGCCTCGCTCGATATCGAGGAGGTGCGCAATCAGGTGGCGAGCTTTGCGGCCGTCACCGACGTGCAAGACCTACAGGTACTCGATCTTGAGCCGGATGAGGAGACCCGTGCGGCACTCGGTATCGAGCCCGGCGGGCTCGTGCAACGTGCGATGCATGTGCGTACCCATCAGGGTGTCCCGCTGGGGTTGATCACGACCTACGTGCCGCTCGACATTGCCCGCAAGGTCACGCCGGAAGAGATGGCCAAACAACCGATGTTCGAACTGCTCGGCAAGGTCGGTGTGCGGGTGGCGCATGCCGACCAATACATCGGCGCCACGCTCGCGAGCGTCGAGGCTGCGCGCGCGCTCGAGATCGAGCTCGGTGCGCCTTTGCTGCGCATCACGCGTACCGTATTCGACGAGCGCGAACGTCCCGTGGAGCGCGTGGTCGCGCTGTATCGGGCCGATTCGTACCAGTACCACATGCATCTACGCCATACCGCATAGCCGCCCGTAGCGTAGACACCCAAGGGGTTCGCTGCGCGAGTGTCGTTCTGTCTTTTGCATAATTCACGAGTTTGTTTCCACAGGTGACCCATGGCTGAGAAACCCAAGAAATACGATCTGCTGATCAAGAACGTGCGTGTCGTGCGACCGCGCAAGACCAGCGTTGAGAAGTTCGATATCGGCGTCGTCGATGGCAAGATCAAGAAGGTCGCCAAGGGTATCCCGGCAGCCGAGGCCAAGGAGGTTGTCGACGGTAAGAATCGTCTCGCATTCCCGGGTCTCGTCGATCCGCATATGCACTGCGGCATTTACGGCCCGCTCGATCAGGACGCGCGCAGCGAGAGCCTCGCGGCAGCGCAAGGCGGCGTGACCTCGAGCCTCAACTACATGCGCACCGGCGGCTATTACATGGAGCGCGGCGGCCCGTACGCCGAGGTCTATCCGGAAGTGCTCGCGGCCTCGAAAGACAACTTTTGGGTCGATTATGCCTATCACTTGGCGCCGCTCGATCGTACGCACATCGGCGAGATCGACATGCTGATCAACAAGTTCGGTGTCACCTCTTTCAAGATCTTCATGTTCTACGGTGGCTACGGCTTGCACGGCGCCTCGAGCTCGCAGCGCGAGTTCTTGATGATCGGCGAGGACGAGAAGTACGACATCGCGCACTTTGAGTTCGTGATGCGCGGCGTGCATCGCGCCATGTTGCGCAATCCCAAGATCAAAGATTCCATCTCGCTGGGGCTGCACTGCGAATTGGCTGACATCCTCAGCGCTTACACCAAGATGGTCGAGGGCGGAGCGAAGGTCACCGACCTCGACACCTACCTCACCGGTGAGACTCATGATCCCGAATGCATCGACTGTAAGCCGCTGACGGGTCTGCGCGCCTACAGTGCGGCGCGACCGCCGCACTCGGAAGGCCTTGCGATCACCATCGCGAGTTACCTCGCCAACGAGACCAACTGCCTCAACATCAACCTGCTGCATCTGACTTCGCGCAAGGCGGTCGAAGCGGCGCTCAAGATGGCCAAGGCTTTCCCGCACGTCAATTTCCGTCGTGAAGTCACGATCGCCCACTTGCTGCTTGATTACGACTCGAAGATCGGCAACAACGCCAAGGTGAATCCGCCGATCCGTTCGCGCGCCGACGTGGAGTTCCTCTGGGAGTCGCTGCTCGATGGCAAGCTCGATTGGGTCTGCTCCGACCACGCCTGTTGCCGCGCCGAAATGAAGCTCGGCAAGAAGGACAAGAAGAACATCTTCTTGGCGAAGTCCGGCTTCGGCGGTACGGAGTTCATGTTGCCGGCGTTGATCACCGAGGGTAAGCGTCGAGGTCTCTCGCTCAATCGGATCGCCGAACTCACGTCGTGGACCGCCGCGCGTCGTTTCGGTCTGCAGGGCAAGGGCGATATCGCACCGGGATTCGATGCGGACATCGTTCTGGTCGATCCGAACAAGAGCTTCGTGGCGGGCAACAAGGTGTCCGAGTCGGATCAGGGTTACTCGGTTTTCGAGGGCATGGAAATGTCCGCCTCGGTGACGAGCACTTACCTGCGTGGGCACCTGATCTACGACAACGGCAAGCCGGTCGGTAAGCCCATCGGTCAATATCTGCACCGGCCGTACGTCTGAGGCCCGACTTCTGGGGTTAGAATCCGGCGCTTTCAATCAACGCAAACAGGAGTGGGGCGATGACCATCAAGGCTGGAGAGAAGATGCCTTCGGGCGCGTTCAAGACGATGACCGCCGAGGGAGCCAAGGAAGTCGGTACCGACGCGCTGTTCGCCGGTAAGACGGTCGTGTTGTTCTCGGTGCCGGGCGCCTTCACGCCGACCTGCGACGCCCGGCATCTGCCTGGCTACCTGCAGCACTTCGATGCACTGAAGGCCAAGGGTGTCGATACGATCGCCTGTATGGCCGTCAACGACATGTTCGTCATGAATGCCTGGGGCAAGAACAGCAACGTCGGTGACAAAGTATTGATGCTGGCCGATGGTAACGGCGACTACACCCGTGCGCTTGGTCTCGAGCTCGATGCTCGCGGCTTCGGGATGGGGATGCGCGGTCAGCGTTTCGCGATCATCGTGAAAGACGGCGTGGCAAAGCACGTCAACATCGAAGCCGGCGGTGAGTTTAAGGTGTCGGCGGCGGAGCACGTGCTCGGCCAGCTTTGATGTCTAACTCGTCTACAACGACTAACCAACGCATCACGTTCGCGCGGAGTCCTCGGGGTCTACCGGTCCCCGAGGACTTCGGTCGTGATGTGACGGCGATTCCCACCGTTGCGGAGGGTCAGTTCCTCTCGCGTACGCTGTGGTTGTCGCTCGATCCTTACTATCGCAACGTCATGAAGAACAGCCAGATCTATGCGGATCGGCTCGCGGCGGGTGACGTCATGGTCGGAGAAACGGTCGCCGAGGTTCTGGAGTCGAAGCATCCGCAATTTGCGGCGGGCGACATCGTCGCTGTGCGCAACGGCTGGCAGCAGTACGCGCTTTCCAACGGCGTCGGTGTGCGCAAGATCGACCCCACGATTGCGCCGGTTTCGACGGCACTCGGCGTGCTCGGGATGCCAGGTCTCACCGGCTATGCCGGCACGGTGTATCTCGGCCAGCCGCTACCGGGGCAGACGTTCGTGGTCTCTGCGTGTACAGGTCCCGTCGGATCGACGGCGGGGCAGGTGGCCAAGCACATGGGTGCGCGCGTCGTTGGGATCGCAGGTTCCGCCGAGAAGTGTGACTACGCGATCAAAGAATTGGGTTTCGACGCGTGCGTCAATTACAAGGACGGTGACTTAGCGGCGGCCTTGAAGGCAGCATGTCCGCGGGGCATCGACGTGTATTTCGACAACGTGGCAGGCGACACCCTGGTGGCGGTGCTGCGTAATCTCGCGATCGGCGCACGCATCGTGCTGTGCGGCATGATCGAGGCGTACAGCATGGACACGCCGCCTGCAGGCCCTTGGCTGGGTCCGATCGTCGGGGCCCGAGCGAGCATGAAAGGTCTCGTCGTCTACGACCACATGAATCGGATGGACGAGATGACCCGAGTCGTCTCGGGTTGGATTCGCGACGGAAGCTTCCGCTATCGCGAAGACGTCACAGTCGGTCTGGAAAAGGCGCCCGAGGCTTTTTGCGCGCTCATGCAAGGGCGTAATTTCGGTAAATCGCTCGTCAAGGTTGCTTGAAACTCAGCTTCTGACCGGGCGCGCCTTTTCGCCCAGGCGCAGTGACAACACGGCGAGAATGCAGGTTGCACTCATCAGAACTGCGCAGCCGCGCGCCGAGCCATCATAGATCGCGCCGGTCATGATCGCGCTGACCATCGAAATCAGCATCGCAATGGAACTCGACAGACCTGCAGCAACGCCGGCGAGTTGCGGGTGATCGTCGACGGCTGCCGTCAGCGCGAGTGGCTGTACCACGCCGTTGGCGAACATCAGCAACGCGAGCGAGAGGCTGAATAACCACATCGGCGCCGCCGCGAGGAAGGCCGCAAGCAAGAAGACGGCAGTCGCCACGCCGTTGCAACCCATCCCGATGCGTTGGCTGCGGGCGGAGCCGAAGCGTCGGGCGAGGTGGCCCGCGGATGTCGCGCCGGCGATGAAGCTAAACGCGAGCCCCGACCACAACAGGCCAAACTCGGCACCACTCATTCCGAACATCGTCTCGTAGAGCGCGGCGCCGACGGTGATGAAAATGAATCCGGAGGCGCTGAAGAAACTGTAGGTCAACGACGGACCCATAAACCCGGGCTGTGTGACGAGGAAGCGACCTCCGCGCAGCAGGTCGGAAAAAGTCATCGCTTCGGTATCGGTCGGTCGGGTTTCCTTGAGCTGGGTGAACAAGACTCCGACCAGCAGCAAGCTGACTCCGGCGTGAATCCAGAAGATGCCGCGCCAGCCGAGATAATCGGCGATCACACCGCCCACCAAGGGCGCCAGTACCGGCGCAACGCCCATGACGGCGGTGATGAATGACAGGGCGATCGCGGCTGGACCGGGTTCGAACGAATCGCGAACGATCGCACGCGACACGACGGTGGCAACGCTCACCCCCATCGCCTGGAAGAACCGCGCCAGCACCAACATCGACACACTCGAGGCGAAGCTCGCGAACAGGCTGGCGACGCCAAATAGGGCGAACCCAGCTAGGAAGACTGGGCGCCGACCGAATCGGTCGCAGAGCAGACCCTGAATGGGCTGGAAGAGCCCAAGGCCGAGCAGGTAAGCGGAAACGACGAACTGTAGCGAGGCGTAGTCGGTCTCGAGTGCGCGCGAGAGTGTCGGCAACGCCGGCACGACACTCGCCATGCCAAAGGCGGAGAGGCTACTCGCCACCCCCATGAGGATGATGAAGCCCCAACGCGGCGACGTTTCGATGATCAGTTGCTCTGCGCGATCAGCTTCTCGATCTCCGGTACGATCTGGAACAGATCGCCGACGAGACCGATGTCTGCCACTTCAAAGATTGGCGCTTCGGCATCTTTATTGATGGCGACGATCGTCCGAGCATCTTTGATGCCAGTCAGATGTTGGATGGCACCAGAGATACCGAAAGCGAGATACAGTTCCGGCGCGATGATCTTGCCGGTTTGTCCGACCTGCATGTCGTTGGCCGCATATCCCGCGTCGACCGCTGCTCGCGAGGCGCCCACGGCCGCGCCGAGTTTGTCGGCAAGCGAATAGAGGATCTGGAAGCTCTCGGCGCTACCGAGTGCGCGACCACCCGAGACCACCTTGGCGGCGGTCTGCAGATCCGGTCGGTCGGATCGGGCCGCAGTGACGGACACGAAGCGCGTGTGTGTCGGCACGGCTGCGGCAGGATTGGCGGCGACGATGGGTGCCGCGGTCGCCTGCGTGGCGACTGGCTGATAGGAAGCCACACGCACGGTCGCCACGATCTGGCGGTCGGCCGGAACCTCCACCGTGATGATCGCGTTACCCGCATAGATAGGGCGCTTGAAGCGCGTCGCGCTCTCGGCGGCCATGACATCCGAAATCTGCGGCGCGCTCAGCAGAGCGGCGACACGCGGCATCAGATCCTTGCCGAAAGTGGTCGAGGGTCCGAAAACATGCGAGTGGCCCGCGGCCAGCTCTGCGAGTTGCGGCGCGATGGTCGCGGCTAACGGCTGCGCGTGCAGGGCATGCGTGACCGTGTGGACGCGTGCAACACCTTGGAGCGCAGCCGCTTGTGCAGCCACTGCGGTCGGGTCCGCCGCGAACACGGCAATGCTGATCTCTGCTCCGGCGATTTGCGACGCACAGGCAACGCACTTGGCGGTTGCCGGGTTGAGTTTGTTGCCGTCGTGTTCGGCGACGATGAGTACCTTGGCCATCAGACTAATCCTTTGCTGCGCAGTGCCGCGACGAGTTCCTGTGCATCCTTGACCATGATGCCTTTGCTGCGTGCCGCCGGCGGTTCGAAGTGCACCGCCTTGACGACCTCGACCGGCGTGACGCCGAGCGTGGCCGGATCGACGGTATCGAGAGGCTTCTTTTTCGCCTTCATGATGTCCGGCAGCTTGACGTAGCGCGGCTCGTTCAAGCGCAAGTCGGTGGTGATCACGGCAGGCAGATCGACTTCGAGGGTTTCGAGGCCCGCATCGACTTCGCGGGTGACGCGGACCTTATCGCCGTCGACTTCCACCTTTGAGGCGAAAGTCGCTTGTGGTCGCTGCCACAGCGCCGCCAACATCTGACCGGTCTGGCTGCAATCGTCGTCGATCGCTTGCTTGCCGAGGATCGCGAGCATCGGCTGCTCACGATCCGCGAGAGCCTTGAGTACTTGCGCAGCCGTCAACGGTTCGATGATGGCGTCCGTTTGAACGTGAATCGCGCGATCGGCGCCCATCGCCAGTGCCGTGCGCAATTGCTGCTGGCAATCGGCAGGACCGATCGACACGGCAACCACTTCCTCAGCGAGACCTTTTTCTTTGATACGCAACGCCTCTTCGAGTGCGATTTCATCGAAGGGGTTGATGCTCATCTTGACGCCATCTGTGATCACGCCCGAACCATCAGGTTTGACCCGGATACGAACGTTGTAATCGACGACGCGTTTGATGGAGACCAGAATGCGTTTCATCGCGAGAGAGACTCCGCTGCGAGCTTTGGACAGCCCGATATTCTACAGGCCCAGCGCGCCGGGGTTAAGTCGGCGCTGTGGATCGACGAGCTGCTTCAGGTTGCGGATCAACGCCGCATTGTTCGGCTCGCGGCCCCGCAAGTACGGGTAGAACTTGCCGATCTGCAGATGCGCGGCACCGTGTCGCTGGAAAATGTCGGCAATGCCGCTCTTCATCTTGTCGACGAGCGCACGGCCTTCCGGATTTTCGGGGAACTGCGGCAGCGTGGCTTGGTAACCCTCGGGCATCAGCCGAGACTGAGTGACGTTATAGCCGTCCTCCCAATAGAACACCGGCTCGTACAAGAACGCATTGGTGGCGACCGTCATGAACATGGCGCCGTAGCGAATCTTCAGACGTTTCATGTCCGCCTCATGCTCGGCGTAGTAGCGGGCAAGGTCGGCACGGAACGCTTCGACACGCGAGAACGGCAGCAAACCGTGGATCGGTACCCAGCGCTCACCGAGCGGACTGCGCACGTTGTAGAGCGGCATGAACGGCATCGCATTGGCGACGGTTGGGACGGTGGCAGGCACCTCCGCGCCGTAGGGCTGTAGTACCGAGCGCAAGCGAGCGACGGCGGCACGGCAGCTCGCATCATCGAGACCATCGACGATCCAGTGGGCCGAGAACACCGCGCCATCGAGGAAACGACGACCGGCGAGCGCCATCTTGACGAGCTGTTTCACGCCATCGATCACGCCGCGGGAGGTCTTCCAAACCGCGAGCGCCGACTGGATTGCGGTGGCACGGTCGGCCTTGCCGAGCTGTCCCTGTTGTAGTGCGGGGTCGAGCCCAAAGTTGGTGAGGTTGAGACCTTCCTTGGCAGCCGCTTCCATCCCCGCGGCGAGACTCGCGAAATCCGGAAATCCGAAAGACAAGCCCATCACGACGGCGTTACGTCGCATCAGACGCAAGGCGACTGCGGTCTTGACGCCGAGCGCGCCGCAATCACCCATGAAAAGACCGGTCAGATCGGGGCCGTACGAACGCATGAACGGAACGCCGTTGGCAGCGCCCCACGAACCGGTACGGACGATACGACCGTCGCCGAGTACGACTTCGACGCACAGCGTCGTCTCACCGGAGACACCGAAAACGCCGGTTCCCCAGGTCACGCTGTTCTGAGATAGCGAGCCACCGACGGTCGCCGCGAGCCCCGAGAACGGACCAAAGAAAGGCGTACGAAGTCCTTTCGCTGCGAGGGTCTCGTTGAGCGTCGCCCACGTCACGCCCACCTCGACCACCACATATCCATCGCGCTCGTTGAGCTCGAGAATACGATTCATGCGCGAGGTGTCGATCAAGATCGACTCGCGCTCGGCCGGTGCGTAACCATCGGTGTACGAAGCACCGCCGCCGCGCGGGACGACCGCGACGCCGGCGGCGGCGGACAACTGCACGATCTGCGCGACATCGGCGCTGTTGCCCGGCCGAACGACCGCCATGGCCGTTTCGCCACTGTGGTAGATGTCGGTCGAGTAGAAGGCGCACTCGGCCGGATCCGTCACGACATGCTCATGACCCAGCAATGACTGCAGTTGCCGCAGCAAAGCCGTCCGAGCCGATTCCATCGCAGGGTTCGCGTTCATGATCAACCCCGCGAGCTGCCAACGGCGCGTAACGCAGGCGGTGCCTCGCGTTGCTGTTCGACGAAGCTCTGACGAATCTTGTTCGCTGTCTCGCGCAGCTTCGGCAGGAATCGCTCGACGCCGAGCTTCAAAGGCACGGCCGTTCCGCTGAACCGAATGCTCACCGCGGCGAGCACTCGATCGTCGATCAGGATGGGTACCGCCATGCTGATCTCGTCGGATACGCGGCGCGGTCTGACGGCGGAGGCGTAGCCCTGCATACGCACATCGTTCAAAAGCTTCATCAGCTCGGGACGATTACGTGCAAGCGCATCCTCTTCCTTGTTGGAGCGGCCGAGAATATCGAGCAGCGACTCTCGTTGCGTCGGTGGTGAGAACGCCAGATAGACGCGCCCCGACGATGACAGCAACAGCGGCACACGGAAACCGGCCGAGTAGCGCTCCACCGCCAGCGGGCTGCGATGATCGGTCGACTCGCGCACCATCATGGTCGTACCCGAGAGCGATGCGATCGCCACCGGCCATACGATGTCCTTGCCGAGATCGTGGATGAAAGGGCGGGCGATCTGCGTCACCCAGGCTTCGTCGTCGTAACCGTCCGAGAGACCGCGCACCATGATGGTCAAGCGGTATCGATCATCCGTGGCATCGCGATATACGAAGCCAGCATGACTCAACGTTTCAAGGATGCGGTACGTGGTGGTTCGCGGTAAGCGAATTTCCTGCGCGACTTCCGAGACCGTGGCCCCGTTGCGCAGATTGAGAACGGTCAATGCATCAAGTCCGCGAATGAGTGCGCGGATCGGTCGAGTGGATTCCATGTCAACCCCCGTTGAAAACCCCAGCTCTGCTCGAGTCTAGGCCGGAGCAGCCGATGATGTCCAACGGGCGGACGCTGCCCGAGCACCGGATGGGGCGTCGAATTTCGCGTTCTGTCCGTAGCGTGATCATCTGGTGGAGGTTCGAGTGCGCCGTAGTCGGCCCAGACGCGACCGGGAGTTTAGTTTCGGTGCGGGGTCGACTAGGGGGGGATACTCGTGTCACTCAGCCGTAGCCAGTTACTGGCCTACGCAGCGCCGACCGTGGCGCTGCAAGCCATGCTCGTTCCGCTCTACAACTTTCTGCCGCCGGTCTATTACTCGCCGGAGGTGGGCATGGTTGCGCTGACGGTCGCCACGATTTTTGCGGTGGGGCGTTTCTGGGAGGCGATCATCGACCCGGTGATCGGGGCTCTGTCCGATCGAACACAGTCTCGCTTCGGGCGCCGCCGCCTCTGGATGCTCTTCGGTATGCCGGTCTCGATCGTCGCCGCGTGGTTCCTGTTGCAACCGCCGTCAGGCGCCTCACCGATGTACTTGTTGGTTTGGTTGATGGTGTTCTACGCCGGTTGGACGATGATCTACGTGCCGCATCAGAGCTGGGGCGGCGAGCTGTCGGGCGATTATGCGGAGCGCACCCGGATTGCCGGCTATCGCGAGAGCGGCGCGTTCGTCGGGTTTCTCTGCGCGACCGCCGTGGGCATCTTTTATTGGATCTGGTTCAAGGGAGTGGCGTTTCCGAGTTACGCGCAAATCGTCGCCTCAGTTGGCGCCTTCTTCGTTGTGTTCTTGCCAATTGCCGTGCTTTGGTGCTTTTCGAAGGTGCCGACCCAGCAAGCACACGAAGAGCGAACGCCCGGATGGGGTGCCTTGCTCGGGAT
>JALRHE010000227.1 GCA_023253235.1 Steroidobacteraceae bacterium | reverse complement strand
CAAGGTGCCGAAGATTGCCTCTACCTCAACGTGTACTCGCCGCGCCTGGACCCCGCTCGCGTTCGTAGCGCGCGCTTGCCGGTGATGGTGTGGATACACGGCGGCGGTAACACCATCGGTCATGCCGCATTCTGGGACGGGAGCGTTCTCGCCCAACGAGAAAACGCGATCGTCGTGATGATCAACTATCGCTTGGGACCGTTCGGCTGGTTCAAGCCGCCCGCGCAAGATAATGATTCGGCAGACGATCGCTCGGGAAATTACGGCACACTCGATACGATCGAAGCGTTGCGCTGGGTCGCGCGAAACGCGGCCGCATTCGGCGGTGATCCGGGCAATGTCACCGTGTTTGGCGAATCGGCCGGCGGCACCAACGCGCTCGCGCTGCTGATCGCGCCACAGGCAAGCGGTCTTTTCCACCGCATGATCATCCAAAGCTTGGGCTTCGGTTTTGCGCGTCAGGATGAACCGGCGGCCCTGCGCGCAACGGAGCGCGCGCTGCATTTGGCGTTGCAGCGCTCGGGACGTGCCGCCGACGCTGACAGCGCCGCGCGTGTCGCCGCATCGCTCTCGAGCGCAGAACAAGCGGCGATGCTCCGTGAACTCGACCCCTGGGATCTGTATTCGACCTACGAGCGCGCCGCTAGCGAGTGGGATCGCATCCCCACCGTCTTCCAAGACGGGCACGTGCTGCGCAGCGGTGCGATCCTCGAACTACTGGCCGATCCGAGCCAACACCATGATGTTCCGGTGATCCTCGGTACCAATCGCGATGAACCGAAGATCTTCATGGCTTTTGATCCGCGGCACGTTCGCACCGCGCTCGGCTTGCCGATTTCTTTGAAAGATCCGGCCCGTTACGATCAGGAGGCCCGCTATCGATCTCTGCTGTGGAAAGCCGACGGTGTGGACTCTCTGGCGAGTGTGCTCTCGCAACACGGCGCACCGGCCTGGGGCTACCGCTGGGACTGGGACGAGCAAGGTCGTGCTTTCGGTCTCGTCGATATCTCTCGGATCGTCGGCGCTGCCCACGGGCTCGAGATCCCCTTCGTGCTCGGTCAGTTCGATGTCGGACCACAGAGCGACTTGCTGTTCCACTCGCGCAACGAGGCCGCACGCCTACATTTAAGCGAACGGATGATGGGTTACTGGGCGGAGTTCGCGCGTCGGGGCGATCCGGGTCGCGGCGGCCGGCCGGACGGCACAGCCTGGCTGCCCTGGCCGAGCGATGCAGCAACGAGCGGCCAACCGCGTGACCGCTTGCTGATTTTCGACACGCCCAAAGACGGCGGTATTCGAATGGCCGACATCCGTGTCGATCGCGATGCGGTCGTGCAGTTGATGGAGCGCGAAATCGGCGCCGCCAGCGACCGATGCGAGGCGTTCCGCGCCACCTTCCGCAATCGGGTCGACGAGTGGGCAGATCGCGTATGGCTCGACTTCAGCCGTCGCTCGAACTGTTCTGGAGCGCGCGTACGCGATAGATGACGCCAGCGTAGTCATCAGAGACGTAGATCGCGCCATCGCCGCCCTCGACGACGTCCACCGGCCGACCGATCAACCCATCGGCACCGCGGAAGCCATCGAGAAAGGGTCTCTCGGTGATTCGGCCGCTCTCGTCGAAATCGAGTGCGACAACGGCGTAGCCAGCTGGCGTGCTGCGATTCCAGGACCCGTGCAAGGCCACGAGTGCGGTGCGCGCATAGGCAGGCGGTCTGGCCGGGTGGCGCAGGAAGCGTATGCCGAGCGGTGCCGTATGCGCACCGAATTCGTGTGCCGGTGCGATCGCCTGAGAAATTCGCGGGTCTGTCGTGGCGCCGTAATCCGGATCGACGATGTCGCGCCCGTGACGAAACGGCCAACCGTAGAAGCCACCCGGCACGATGCGGTTGAGCTCATCGGGTGGCAAATCATCGCCGAGTAAATCGCGCCCGTTCTCGGTGGCGTACAAACTTTGATCCCAAGGCGCCCAATCGAAGCCGTAGGGGTTGCGGGTTCCGGTCGCGATCACTTCCCCCTCACCACCCTCACGTGGCCAACGCATCACGGTCGCTCGACGCGAATCCGCCTCGATACAGACGTTACAAGTGGAACCCTGTCCAACATACAACGCACCATCAGGGCCGATACGAGCGGTCTTTCGCCAATGACTGCCATCGGCCGTGAGTCCGGCTACCAGCGTTTGGCGTTCACCCGTGACGGTCGCGGTCTGCGAGTCGAAGGGAATTCGGAAAATCTGAGTCGCCTCGGCGACGTAAAGGTAGCCCTCGTGGATATCGAGCCCATTGGGTCGATCGAGCCCGCTAAAGAGCACGCGCCGTCCATCGGAACGCCCGTCGCCATCACGATCGGGCTCGAGCACCGTCACGAGTCCGCCGCGGGGTTGCGAGAGCAAAACCTGCCCACCCTGGGCGACCACCATCAGTCTCGCGCTTGGCAAATCGGTCGCGTAAAGCCCGACTTCAAAACCGGGCGCGGGCCGCAACTGACTTGCCACCACAGCCGCGGTCGGTGCTGGAATGCTCTCGCCGCGAAGCATGCGCCATAGCATCGCGCGATCGGAGATGGCGATACCGCCTAAGAAAAACAGCCACACGAAGCCCGCCACCGCGAGGGCGGCGAGCGACAACGCGATGCGCAACAGCCAGCGCAACCACAGGGGTCGAGAGGTACTCATGGCGAGCGAGTATCCCAGAGCGCCCGTCCCGCGGGTAGAATCGCCGGATGAAATACGCCAGCGCCGCCCTGCTCGGGCTTCTCCTCGCCTCTGCGTTCACGCCCGCCGTCGCCAGCAATGGCAAAGGCATTCCAGGGGATGCAGATCACCGTTTTGCGCAGCTCGAGACCTTGTTGCCGACCGCTGGCACCACTCGAACGGCATCGGGAGCTCCGGGTGCCCAATACTGGCAACAGCGCGCGGACTACCGAATCAAGGTCACGCTCGACGAGAAGCGACACCGATTGATCGGCTCGCAAAGCATCACTTACATGAATCGCTCGCCGGATACGCTCTCGTACATCTGGCTACAGCTCGATCAAAATATTTTCAAAGACGACTCCATCTCGCGTCGCTCGGAAGTCGCCGCCAACTCGGGCACGCGCCGCGACAGCGTCGGCAAGGGCGACAGCTTGAGCTTCGCAGCGATGCGCCGTCATCAAGCCTTCCAGGATCGCGAGTACGGCTACGAGATTGGTCCGGTGCGCGACGCCTCGGGTCGTGTACTGCGCACCACGGTGAACGACACCATGATGCGCATCGATCTGCCGCAGCCACTGCGACCCGGCACTAGCATCGAGATTCGCTTCGACTGGGAGTCCAACATCGTCAACGAGGCGGCTATCGGCGCTCGCGGCGGGTACGAATACTTCGAGGAGAGCGACACCTATCAGTATTTCCTCGCGCAATGGTTCCCGCGACTCGTCGCATATACCGACTACACGGGATGGCAGCACAAACAATTCCTCGGTCGCGGCGAGTTCACCCTCGAGTTC
>JALRHE010000151.1 GCA_023253235.1 Steroidobacteraceae bacterium | reverse complement strand
GAAGCCGCCTTGCGGATCGGAGTGCTGCCACCGATGCAGACGGTCATGGATGGATCGCTGCAACCCGGGCGATTCGTCTTTACCGACAGTCGTTTCGACTTCCTCAAAGGCACCAGTGTTTTCTCTGGCGAGCTCGACTGGCGACCCGAGCTATCATGGAAAATTACAGGGCGGGTCAAAGATATCGATCCGGCCGGTTGGCGAGCAGGTCTCGACGGCAAGGTGGGTTTTTCGCTGACTGCTGCCGGACGCCTAGGTGGCAAGAATGCCGGCGTTGAGGTTGATCTGCGCCAACTCAGCGGTCGGCTGCGGGGTGCCACAGCCAGTGGCGGTGGAAAACTACGCATCGCCAAAAATGAATATCGATTCGATGCCGTTGACGTGAGATTTGGCGGTTTCGATCTCGAGCTGGACGGTCTGCTCTCGGAAACACGCCGCGACCTCAATTTCCGAATCAAGGCGAATGATCTTGCGGTGGTAGCCCCTGGTGCAACAGGAAGCCTGGCGGCGCAAGGTGTGTTGCGCGGCACGGCGAACTCTATGCGGGTGCTGCTCGACGCCAACGGCTATGACCTGAAGTTGCCGATGATGCAAGTGGGCCGCTTGCGCGCAATGATCGATGTCGATCCGCTCACGGGCGCAACGGCACCCGCCGCGATCGATGTGACGATTACCGATTTGCAAGCGGCGGGCCGCGAGATCGAACGTCTCGATTTCAAACTACAAGGCTCGACCGCGACGCACCGCCTCGCTCTCGATATCCGAGATCGCGATGCCACGATGAAGGCCCGTGGCGTCGGATCGTTCGACACACAAAACTGGCAGCATCGCTGGGACCAGCTCGACCTTGATTTGCCAGCGGATATCGGGCTCGCCGTCGTTGACCCACTGAGCATGACCTTCACCATGAGCAGTGCTGATGTCGAGCCATTCTGCTTGCGAGCTCGTAAAGCGAATGAACTGACCGGCAGCGCCGAACTCTGCCTCGCAGCAGCCTGGAGCGAAGGAGCGTGGAACGCACGCTTCGATATCGCGCGCTTACCGATCGCTTCGGTACTGCCGGAGCCTTGGCTCAAAGCGAGTTACGACGGCACGATCAGTGCCGCAGCCAGTATCGGCGCAGCTGCTACGGGACCCCTGCTTGGAACCTTGCGCGCAGACTTCCGCGATGCCCGACTCAATTGGCTACGTGCAAGCGGCAAGCGCGACATCATTCCCTTGGGCTCCGGATATCTCGACGTCAGTTCATCGTCGGACGCGATCATCGGCCTGCTGGATATCGCCGCAGGCGAGCGCGGACGTGCCAGCGGCCAATTATTAGCACTGCGCGGTACCGGATCCTGGTCCGAAATGCCTCTGCAGGCAAAGTTGATTGCCGACTCTACGGCGCTTGGCTTGTTGAATCTTTATGTTCCGGAAATCGATCGATCGTCGGGAGATCTGTCGATGGACTTCGACTTCGGCGGCACGGTTGGCGCGCCGCTCGTCAACGGCGTGCTGCGACTCGAGCGAGGCGAGCTCGACTTTTACCAGATCAATCTCGCACTGCGTGATATCGATGCAGAGGCGCGCTTGATTGATAATCGCATCTCGTTGCAATCCTCTGCACGTGCCGGCAAGGGCAGCATTCGCGCTGATGCCGATCTCGAATGGCGCAGATCGCTGCCCTTCGGTTCGCTGCGGATTCGTGGCACCGATATTCCGATCATCGATCTTCCGGAAGCGCGTATCACCGCGACGCCGAATCTGGAGTTCAAAGTCAGTGGTCGCGATTTGCTCGCGACGGGTACGGTGACTGTCCCGAGCGCTCGACTGACACCGGTCGATTTGACGGGCGCCGTCTCGACCTCGAGCGATGAAATCATCGTCGGTGCCGAACCCGTCGATCCTTCAAGCTCATTTCGGGTATCGAGCGACATCAAGCTCACCCTCGGCGATCGAGTGACCGTCGATTCGTTTGGTCTCAGCGGGCGAGTCGCCGGCAACATCAACGTGCGAAGCACGCCGGATGGGGTCAACCGCGGTAGCGGCGAACTCGGTGTCGTGGAAGGGAAATACGCCGCCCTTGGGCGACGACTCGATATCGAGCGCGGCAGACTCATTTTTTCAGGCGGGCTCATCAACGACCCAGGCGTCGATATCCGGGCTACCAAAGAATTCCCGGATGTGAAGGCGGGCGTGAACGTTCGGGGCACACTGCGCGAGCCACGCATGAGCTTCTTCTCGGAACCGTCCCTGCCGCAATCGCAAGTGGTGTCGCTCATCTTGGCAGGCGGCACCATCGAGGCTACCCAGGCAGGTGACTCGACTTCCAGCGCGAGCCGAAATGCCTTGCTCGCTCAGGGCGGCGCAATCTTGGCGCAGCAACTGGGTCAACGCATCGGCATCGAGGATGTCGGGATCGAACAGAACCTCGCAAACGAAACGTCGCTGGTTTTCGGCAAGTATCTGTCGAGCCGTCTCTACGTCAGCTATGGTATTTCGCTAGCGGAAACTTTGAACACCCTCAAGCTTCGGTACAGCATCAACGATCGTTGGACGGTGCGAATCGAGGCCGGCAAGGAAGTGAGCGCTGATGTGGTCTACACCGTGGAAAAGCCGTGAGACGCGATCTGGCAATTCAACTGATGTCAGGCATTTTCCTCGTGACTTGGGGAGTTCTTGCCATTGAGCCCGTTGATAGAGCGACGTGGTGGCTCGAAAACCTGCTGATCTTCGCAGGTGTTGCGACCCTGATCGCGATACGGAACGTGCTACCGCTATCGCTCCCATCCTGCGTGCTGCTATTTGTTTTTCTGACCATTCATGCGATCGGCGCCCACTACACCTACTCGCTGGTACCGATCGATGAGGTCACAAACTGGATGGGTTCAAAGCGTAACCATTATGATCGACTCGTGCACTTTTGCTACGGTCTGTGCCTCGTTCTGCCGCTTCGAGAACTCTTGATGCTCCACGCAAAGGCACGAGGGTTCTGGAGTTATTTTTTACCGCTCGATGTCGTGATGTCGACGTCGCTGTTATACGAAATGCTCGAATGGGCAGCAGCCGTCGTGTTCGGTGGTGGTCTCGGCGCAACATTTCTCGGCACGCAGGGCGATGAATGGGACGCGCACAAAGACATGCTGATGGCCGCTTCGGGCGGTCTCGTCGCGACACTCACGATTTGGTGGCTCAATCA
>JALRHE010000291.1 GCA_023253235.1 Steroidobacteraceae bacterium | reverse complement strand
TGCAATCTCGCGCAAGCTTGTTCGTAGGTCGTCCAGGATTCTGCCTCACGCACGGCACTCGCCGCACTCGAATCTGCCCCGACGATGCCACCCTGCTGCGGCAAGCGCTGGACCAGCACACCGGCGGTACCGGCATCGTCTGCAGCCAATACCACCCGTGTCGGCAATTGCTCGGAGCTTTCGAAGTAATGCTCGAGCGATGCTGCCAAAGATCGAGAATCGATCGGCACGATGCCTTGATACCGTGAGGCGAAGCGCTCCGCTTCGATCGTCACGACGATCTGCCCCGTTCCAGCGAGTGCCGCGAAATCCGTTGCTGCTTCGACACGATCTCGATCGAAACGGGCCACGGCCCGGACCTGAAAATCGTGAGTACATTGAGCGACGAGCAAGCGAACCGCGCCATCGCCCTGCATCTGCACCGTCAACTCGCCTTCAAACTTCAGCGTTGAGGCGAGCAACACCGCGGCCGAGACGGCTTCACCCAACAACTGACGCACAGCCTGCGGATAGTCGGCATGCTCGCGCAGCTCTAACCACGCGGGCCCAAGACGAACCCACTGGCCTCGGACGGCCTGGTGCTCGACGGTAAAACGCCGAACGAGATCGATGTGTTTCTCGAGCGCGCTCAACCGGCGAGTTTCTTCTTCAGCAGATCGTTCAATTGCGCCGGGTTGGCCTTGCCGCCAGTAGCCTTCATGACTTGCCCGACGAAGAAACCAAACAATTTGTCTTTACCGGAGCGGTAGTCGGCAAGCTGCCCTGGATTTTTCGCCATCACTTCGTCGATGGCTTTCTCGATCGCACCGGTATCGGTGATCTGGCGCAAGCCCTTCTGCTCGATGATGGTATCGGCCGACTCACCCGAGGCCCACATCGCCTCGAACACGTCCTTGGCGATCTTGCCAGAGATGGTGTTGTCGACGATGCGCGTGACGAGCCCAGCCAGCGCTGCGGCATCTACCTTGGATTCACCGATCTCGAGGCCGTCTTTGTTGAGGAAGGCCGCCAAATCACCCATCACCCAGTTGGCGCACAGCTTCGGGTCGCTGCCGACTCGAGCGACCACATCTTCATAGTAAGCGCCGAGTTCGCGACTGGCTGTCAGCACGCCGGCATCGTATTCCGGCAAGCCGTAATCGCGGGCGAAGCGCGCCGCTTTTTCATCAGGCAGCTCCGGCAGCGCGGCACGCACCTTTTCGATGAGCTCATCCTCGAGCACCACGGGCAACAGATCCGGATCGGGGAAGTAACGATAGTCGTTGGCTTCCTCTTTTGAGCGCATCGAACGCGTCTCACCCTTGTCTGGATCGTAGAGACGCGTCTCCTGCACGACTTTCCCGCCGCTCTCGATCAGTTCGATCTGGCGTTCGATTTCGTAGTTGATCGCCTTTTCCACGAAACGGAACGAGTTCAAATTCTTGATCTCGGCGCGCGTGCCGAACTTCTCCTGACCTTTCGGACGTACCGAAACGTTGGCGTCGCAGCGGAACGAACCTTCCTGCATGTTGCCGTCGCAGATCTCGAGGTACCGCACGAGCGTGTGGATCTTTTTCATATAGGCCACCGCTTCTTTGGCGGAGCGCAGATCCGGCTCGCTGACGATTTCGATCAACGGCGTTCCAGCTCGATTCAAATCGATGCCGCTGTGCCCGGGCAAGCCCTCGTGCAGCGACTTGCCGGCATCCTCTTCGAGGTGTGCTCGGGTGATGCCGACTCGCTTGCGCGTGCCGTCATCGAGCACGATGTCGATGGACCCCTCTGCCACGATCGGCAGTTCGTACTGACTGATCTGATAGCCCTTCGGAAGGTCAGGATAGAAATAGTTCTTACGCGCGAACACCGAGCGCGGCGCAATCCGCGCGCCGATCGAGAGACCGAAACGCACGGCCATGCGCACCGCCTCGGCGTTGAGCACCGGTAGCACGCCCGGATAGCCCAAATCGACGAGATTGGCTTGGGTGTTGGGCGCGGCGCCGTAGGCCGTCGCCGATCCGGAGAAGATCTTCGAGCGCGTGGCCAATTGCGCGTGGATTTCGAGGCCGATGACGGTTTCCCATTCCATGGCGGATCCTCAGGCAAAAGCCGCCGGCACCTGCAAGTGCCAGTCGGGCTCGAGTTGGTAGCGATGCGC
>JALRHE010000079.1 GCA_023253235.1 Steroidobacteraceae bacterium | reverse complement strand
ACGTGACAAGAATCACGCGTTGCTGAAAGCCTTCTCGCAGACCGTCGATGGGCAGTATCAGACCTTGGGTGCCAACGACGGAGCCTACAATCAAGAAAAATTCTTTGGTCTCGATCCGGAGCTGCGCGCGCTCGTCGCGCACATGTCGTTAGCCGAGATCGATGCGCTCAAGCGCGGTGGCCACGATCCACGCAAACTCTATGCTGCATTCGCGGCGGCTGCGGCCCATCGTGGTCAACCGACGGTGATCCTCGCCAAGACCAAGAAAGGGTACGGCATGGGTCGTGCGGGCGAGTCGCGCATGACGGCCCATCAAGAAAAGAAACTCGATGTCGACGCTTTGCTCGAGTTTCGCGATCGATTCAACTTGCCACTCACGGACACGCAGGTGACCGAGTTGCAGTTTTACAAGCCACCTGCAGATAGCGCGGAGATGCGCTATCTGCGCGAGCGCCGCGCCACCTTGGGTGGTCCACTGCCGCTGCGTCGCAGCAGCGCGAACGCTTTGGCGGTGCCATCGCTCGAGAGCTATGCACAGTTCGCGCTCGAGGCCGACGGCAAGGAGATGTCGACGACGATGGCGCTGGTACGCCTGATGGGCAACCTGCTGCGTGACCGTACGCTCGGTCCGCGTCTCGTGCCGATCGTGGCCGATGAGGCGCGCACCTTCGGTATGGCCAGTCTCTTTCGCCAAATCGGCATCTACTCGCCATTGGGTCAGTTGTACGAGCCGGAGGATGCAGGCTCTTTGCTCTCCTATCGCGAAAGTCGCGACGGGCAGTTGCTCGAGGAGGGAATCACCGAAGCGGGTGCGCTGTCCTCGTGGGTTGCCGCCGCGACGAGTTACAGCGTGCACGGAGTGACGCTGCTGCCGCTCTACATCTATTACTCGATTTTTGGCTTTCAGCGAGTTGGCGATCTCATCTGGGCCGCCGCTGATCAGCGTGCTCGAGGCTTTCTGGTTGGAGCAACCTCGGGTCGCACGACCTTAGGTGGCGAGGGGCTTCAGCATCAGGATGGATCGAGTCATCTGGTCGCAGCGACGATTCCGAATTGTCGCGCCTACGATCCGGCCTTCGCGGGCGAGCTCGCGGTCATTCTCGATTACGGTGCACGGCGCTTGTTGGAGCAGCAGTGCGACGAGTTCTACTACCTCACCGTCATGAACGAGAATTACCCACAGCCGTCGCTGCCCGCTGGCGCTGCCGAAGGGGTCATTCGCGGTATGTATCGCTACGGCAGCTTCGACGGGGCTGCCTCAGCTGGTGTGAATCGCGCAGCGGCGCCGATTCGCTTGCTCGGTTCGGGCGCCATCCTGCGAGAGGTGATTGCTGCCGCGGAGCGCCTGGCCAACGATTTTGGTATTGCGAGCGAAGTGTGGAGTGTGACTAGCTTCAGCGAGCTCGCGCGTGAAGCAGCCGAGTGTGAGCGCTGGAACCGCTTGCATCCGCTCGACGCTTTGCGCACCAGCCATCTTGAAAGCTGTCTTGCGGGCGATGCTCCGATCGTGGCGGCAAGCGACTATGTTCGAGCCGTGCCACAGTTGCTCGCGAGCTATCTGCCCGGCCGTCGTTTTGTGACGCTCGGTACCGACGGCTTTGGACGCAGCGATACGCGCTCCGCATTGCGCGGCTTCTTCGAGGTGGATCGAGGCAGCATCGTCTTGGCTGCCCTGCAGTCGCTCGTCGATGTGGGCGCCCTCGAGCGCGCGCGGCTAGCCGAGGCCATCGAACGCTTGAAATTGCCGACCGACGTCTCGCCGAGCTGGCGCCGATAAGCGCTGTCGCGGGCGTTACTCGAGCGTCAGTAGCGCCGTGTTGCCGCCGGTCGCCGTCGTGTTGATGGTCAGCACGCGTTCGGTCGTGAATCGATGCAGATAATTCGGACCTCCGGCCTTGGGGCCGGTGCCTGAAAGACCCGTGCCGCCGAACGGCTGTACGCCGACCACGGCACCGATCATGTTTCGATTCACGTACACGTTGCCGGCGAGGGTTCCCTCGAAGAGCATTCGCCGCGTTCCGTCGAGTCGCGTCTGGATGCCGAGCGTCAAACCGTAACCGTTGGCTCGCAGATCATCTAGCAGTCGCGGCAGCTCTTCAGTTCGATAGCGCAGCACGTGGAGAACGGGGCCGAAGGCCTCTCGCTCCAGCGCACTGATCGAGTCGATTTCGATCAGTGCGGGACTGACAAAGCGATCCCTCGGTACCGAGCCGGTGTTTGGGGAGATCGCGACGCGTTTGCGCAATCGACCGCGCTGGCACATCTGCGCGATGTGGCGCTCGAGATCGGCTGCGGCTGATGCCGTGATCACCGGACCGACGTCGGTGGTCAGGTCCGTCGGGTCGCCAACAGCGAGCGTATTCATAGCGCCTTCGAGCATCTCGAGGATGCGATCGGCATTGTCGGCTTGCAGGCATAGCAAGCGCAGCGCCGAGCAACGTTGACCCGCGCTGCCGAAGGCGGAGCTCAGTACATCGTCGACCACTTGCTCGGGTAGCGCCGTGGAATCGACGATCATTGCGTTGATCCCGCCCGTTTCGGCGATCAGCGGGATGGGGCGACCTGCGGCATCCAGCCGCCCGGCCACGGTGCGCTGCAGGATGCGGGCGACTTCGGTGGAGCCGGT
>JALRHE010000012.1 GCA_023253235.1 Steroidobacteraceae bacterium | reverse complement strand
TGTGAAACTCGAGCCGCGTTCGCTGGCGCAGAACTTTCGTTCGGTCCCTGCGATCGTCGAGCAGGTGAATCAGGTGTTCACGTCCGTGTTCCCCAAGACTGTCGAGCCGCGCGAGTCGGCTGTGCCATTCGCTGCGAGTATCGCGGCACGCAATCCTGATCATCGGGAACCCGATGGCAGCGACACCGGTCCAGCGGTCGAGTGGCGACTCGCAGGCATGGTCGGTGATGATCTCGCTTGTCAGCGCTGGGAGACGGAGGCGGTCGTGGATTGCGTGCGACGCTGGCGCTCTGATGCCTCGATCGAGTCGATCGCCATACTGGTCGCAGCGCGTCACCATGCCACCACGCTCGTGGCGGCGCTGAAGAGCGCAGGCTACGCCGTTCGTGGTGTCGATCTCGTACCACTCTCTGAGACGAGCGTCGTTCAAGACTTGCTCGCGCTGACGCGGGCATTGAGCTCGGTGCTCGATCGGATTGCTTGGCTCACGATATTGCGAGCCCCTTGGTGCGGCATGACGCTCGTCGATTTGACGGCGTTGCTCGAGGGTCAGCCGCAGGCGGCCATCACCGATTTGTGGGCGGATGAGGCGCGACTCACTCGGCTGTCTGTCGAAGGTCGCTTGCGACTAGAGCGGTTGCGCCTGTTGCTGACACCGATGTTGATGCGTACCGATCTGGCGTTGTCCGTTCGGGTCGAGTCGGTTTGGTTGCAGTTGCACGCGCCGGCCTGTTACGAAGACGAGGGCGCGGTCGATGACGCTCGGCGGTATCTCGATGCTTTGGCCGAAGCCTCAAGGCGTCCCGGCTGGCGCGCTGCCATCGACCTTAACGTGATACTCGAGGGGCTTTACGCGGCTGCTAGCACCGTGCCGGGTGCCATCGAGGTGATGACCATCCACCGAGCCAAAGGGCTCGAGTTCGATGCCGTGATCGTGCCTGGATTGTCTCGTCGAGTGCAGGGCGATCCGCGTGAGTTGCTCGAACTGGTTGAGTGGCAAGAGGGTGAGCAGACTTTTGCTCTGTTCGGGCCGATCGAGGCGAGCGATGCGGTGGTCGGTCGACCGTCCGTCGCGGCTTGGATACGTCGGCTGCGTTCGCGTCGCATCGATCGTGAGCGAGCGCGCTTGTTGTACGTGGCGATGACTCGGGCAAAACGTCATCTCGCACCGATCGCATGCTTCACCCTCAAGAAGGATGGCGCTGCCTCGATCCCTGGTCGTTCCCCGCTAGGCGTACTACGCCCGGCGATCAGCGGACTCATCGACAGCGTAAGCCGTGACCCGCTGAGCGCGGGCGCGATTGAAATTGCAGCGAGTTCATCAGCGGGGTTTCGTCGTTGGCCGGTCGATTTCGAGCCGCCGGAATGGCCTGCCGATCTGTCGGTGTCTACGCTGAACCTGTCGAGCACGGAGCTCGATACAGCGGCGCAACGGTTCGTCGGGCAAAACGGTGATCCATACGCACGCGCAGTCGGTATCGTGATCCATCGCGAGCTCGAACACCTTG
>JALRHE010000009.1 GCA_023253235.1 Steroidobacteraceae bacterium | reverse complement strand
CACGGCTGCCGCGTAACGTCGGTGCATCCGATGTTCGGACCGGATACCGAATTGCTGTCGGGTCGACACGTCATCTTCGTCGATCTGGGTCACGCCGAGGCGCTCGAACGGGCGCGTGAATTGTTCGCGCCGACGATGGTCGAGCAAGTCACCATGACACTCGACGAACATGATCGACTCATCGCTTATGTTCTCGGGCTCTCGCACGCGCTCAACATCGCGTTCTTCACCGCGCTCGCCGATAGCGGCGAAGCGGCACCGCGCCTTGCGAAGTTGTCGAGCACGACGTTCGATGCGCAGCTCGACGTCGCCACACGCGTCGCGCAAGAGAGTCCGCAGCTGTACTACGAAATTCAGGCGCTCAATGATTACGGTGCCGAGTCTCTCGAGGCGCTCGCGAAAGCCGTTGAGTCGATTCGTCGCGCGGTGTTGGCGCAGGATCCCGAGACTTTCAGTCAACTGATGGAGCGCGGTCGAGAGTATCTCGAAGATCGTCGCACCCTGACTGCCAAACGAGCCTGAACACTCGCGACTATGGCAGACCAAATCGACGATCAAGGATTTCGCGCCAACGTCGGCATCGTCTTGATGCACGGTGATGGTCGCGTTTTCCTCGGCCGTCGGGCCGGTGGCAAAGGTTGGCAGTTCCCGCAAGGCGGCTTGCACGTGGGGGAGTCTGCCGAAGAAGGCATGTATCGAGAACTCGCCGAGGAGATCGGGCTTGAGGCGGCCCACGTCGAGATTCTCGGTGTGACGCGTCGGTGGTTGCGTTATCGCTTGCCACCCCGTTTTCAGCGACGCGAGCAGTTACCGTTGTGTATAGGTCAAAAGCAACGCTGGTATCTGCTGCGCGCGCGCGATCACGAACCGCCGTTCCGGTTCGACACCACGGCTGAACCCGAGTTCTCCGAGTGGCGTTGGGCGGACTACTGGGACCCGATCCAGGAGGTCATCCATTTCAAGCGGCGCGTCTACGAGCGTGCGTTGCATGAGCTCGGTCAGCTCGCGTTCCCCGAAGGTTTGCCTCCGTATCCGAATTGGTGGACGAGATCGCCGCGGTGATGCGCAAACCGTTTCCCGAACCCGTGATCGTGCGTGGGCGCCGCTGGTTTCGCTCGCCGCTGGGGTGGTTGTGGATTCTGGTGGTGATCTTGGGCGCGGCTCTCGTGGTCTATGGTCTCGGTCGGGCCGGCATCGGCCCGGGTGTGCCGGGAATCCTCGCGAGCCTCGGCGGTTTGCGTGACGAATTGCGTGACCGCGACGCCACGATCGCCGAACTGCGTCGACAGCTTGCCGACTATGACACCTCGAAGACAGCGCAGGAGGAGGAGCGACGGGAGCTCGCTCGCACCATCGGTGAATTGCAGGCCGAAGTGGCGCGTTTACAGCAACAGGTCGAGTTTTATCGAGGTGTCGTGGCGAGCGATAACCCGCGCGCTCCGGTAGCGATCCGCAGTTTCCGAATCGTGCAGTCGCTCGAGGGCTCGGTGCCGGTTTTGCGACTCGCGCTGGTGCAACCGGGCAATCCCCAGTCGATCGTGTCGGGTACGGTGCAACCCTCGATCGAGGGGCGTCGTGGGTCGCGGGTCGAGCGTATCTCGTTGTCAACGCGCTCTTTTTCCTTCCGGTACTTCGAAAATCTCGAGTTGCCGCTCACGTTTCCGAGCGGATTCGTGCCCGAGCGGGTTACCGTCGAAATTCGTAGCGGTGGCCGCAACACGGCGCCCGTGGTTCAATCACGACTCTGGCCCGTCAAGCCAGATCCCTCCTGAGGTTGAACATGTTTGGTCGACGCAAGAATCCGCCCGTCCCCGGGCGCATCGATACGCTGATCGGTCGTGGCACTCGTCTGCGCGGCACGGTCGAATTCGTCGGGGGTCTGCACCTCGATGGCCAGATCGACGGCGACGTGCGCGGCGGCGCCGACGGCGCGCCAACGACCTTGTGGATCGGTGCGGATGCGCGCGTGGTTGGTAACGTAGAAGTGGCTAACGTCGTGATCAATGGTGAGATCGTCGGCGAAGTGCGCTGTCGCGATCGTGTGGTGCTCGGGGAGAAAGCCCGCGTCACCGGTGATCTGCACTACGGTGCAATCGAGATGACCTTGGGCGCGAGGGTGGATGGCAAGTTGTATCCGCTCGTCAGTAGTGCGTCCGAGGCGAGCAGTCGCCCCGCGGGCACCGCCAAGAGCGCCGGTGATTTTTCTTTGCAGCCTTTTGACGCTCGCAGCAGCGGAACCTAAAATCAGCATCATGAATACCGTCATCGACGATATGCCCCTCGACATGCCGCCAGCCCTCGTCTTCACGGACGCGGCGGCACGAAAGGTGAGTTCGCTCATCGAGAACGAGGGCAACACCAATCTGATGCTGCGCGTCTTCGTGCAAGGCGGTGGCTGCTCCGGCATGCAGTATGGCTTCGAGTTCGATGAGCAGGTCCAAGACGGCGACACGCTGGTCGAGAACCTCGGCGTCAAATTGTTGGTCGATCCGATGAGCCTGCAATATTTGAGCGGTGCCGAGATCGACTACCGTGAAGGCCTCGAGGGCGCGCAGTTCGTCATCCGAAATCCGAACGCCACCACGACCTGCGGGTGCGGGTCGTCGTTCGCAGCCTGATCGGCTGCAACGGTTATTCCCTGATTGCGTGGCACGCTCGAACGGTCGAAGCACTCCGGAACTGCTCGCGGCCGTCGATCTAGGTTCCAATAGTTTTCATCTGGTCGTGGCTCGCTATAGCCACGGACAACTCGTTGTCGTTGATCGCTTGCGCGAGAACGTGCGTCTCGGATCGGGTCTCGATGCCGATGGCCGCCTTGATCGCGACGTTGCGGCGCGTGCGATTGCGTGCCTTGAGCGTTTTGGGCAGCGCTTGCGGGATATGCATGCTGATCGCATCCGCGTCGTCGGCACCAACGCACTGCGCCGAGCGCATCGTAAACAAGCCTT
>JALRHE010000434.1 GCA_023253235.1 Steroidobacteraceae bacterium | reverse complement strand
GATGGATTCGCTATTGTTAATACTCGCCGCGCTGATTGCTTTTGGCAGTGCAGTTTTTCATGGCTGGTTTGGCGGAAAGCTCTACATGAGCCACGTAACTGAGAGTCACCTGGTGCCGCTAATGCAATCGCTGCGCGTGGTCGATCTGCTGGAAGAGCGATACGCGGACTTTCCCGGATTGAATCTGACCTTCGAGACTCGCGAAGGCATTCTCAAGCACTGCTCTGCACAGAACGCCCGCAATCTGGGTGAGCTCGGGCTGCGTTTCATTGAGCGTCGCCAACCGGGGCTAGAGGCGCAGCTCGCCAACCTCGCCGATGCGATTGCATACAACAATCACGATGTCGACGACGGCTTGCGCGCGGGCCTGCTCGATATCAATGCGCTACGTGAAGTGAGTCTGTTCGGCCGCGAATACACCGATGTCGTCACGCGCTACCCTAATTTGACCGGTCGGCGTCTGGTGCACGAGACCATCCGTCGCATGATCGATCGGGTGGTGCGCGATGTCGTTTCAGCAAGCACCGCCCGAATCACCGACCTCGCACCGCAATCGATCGATGCCGTGCGTGCGCAGACAGCACCGCTCATCGTCATGAGCGACGCGGTACGCGAGGAGCACCTCGAACTGAAGCGATTCCTCAACACGCATCTCTACCGCCACTATCGTGTGCTTCGCATGACCAACAAAGCGCGTAAGGTGCTACGCGAGTTGTTCGAGGGTTTCATGCAAGACATCGACCTGCTGCCCGACGAGCACCGTCAGGCTGCGGCCAATGCGGAGCAATCGCATGGCAAGACCGGTCGTGCCAGAGTCGTTGCCGATTACGTTGCCGGCATGACGGATCGCTATGCGATCGTCGAACATCGCCGCTTGTTCAGCCCCGGCGAGCGATCCTGATTTTTGATCGCCTGATCTTCGACTAGAGCTTCTGCGCCTCGTCGCGCAATTCACGACGTAGGATCTTCCCGACGTTGGTCTTCGGAAGATCGTTCTTGAAGTACACGTACTTCGGAACCTTGTATCCGGTTAGAGCGGCACGGCAGTGCTCGATAATGGCGTCGGCCGTCAGCGCTGGATCTTTGCGAACGATGAACAGGGCAACGACCTCACCCGAACGCTCATCGGCCTTGGCGACGGCGGCAGCTTCGAGCACGCCGGAGTGGGTTACCGCAACACTCTCTACTTCGTTCGGGTACACGTTGAAACCCGACACGTTGATCATGTCTTTCTTGCGGTCTTCGATATAGACGTAACCGCGGGTATCCATGCGGCCGATGTCGCCGGTGCGCAGCCAGCCACCCTCGAGCATCACCTTGGCGGTTTCATCGGGGCGGTTGTAGTAGCCCTGCATCACCTGAGGACCACGAACGCAAATTTCCCCAGACTCACCGATGGGCAAGGGCTCGCCGGCATCGTTCATGATCGCCACTTCCGTCGAAGAAATCGGCAAACCGATGGAATCGTTGAAGTCTTCGTTGGCCGGATTGATGCAAGCGGCAGGCGAGGTTTCCGTCAAACCCCAAGCCTGGGTGAGGATGCAGCCGGTTACTTTCTTCCAGTGCTCTGCTACGGCTCGTTGCACCGCCATCCCGCCACCCAAAGTGCAGCGCAAGTGGCTGAAATCGACGGTATCGAATCCGGGTGTGTGCAGTAAGGCATTGAACAGCGTATTGACGCCCGAGATATAAGTGAACTTGTGCTGTTTCAATTCTTTGACAAAAGCCGGGAAATCACGTGGATTGGTGATCAGCACGTTGGTCCAGCCCAGTCGCAGGAACAGGATGCAGTTCGCCGTCAGCGCAAAGATGTGATAGAGCGGCAGCGCGGTGATCGCCGTGTGATGCTCGCCTGGTGGCAGCGTGTCGGCGATCCAAGCTGAGGATTGCAACACGTTCGCGACCATGTTGCCGTGGCTGAGCATAGCGCCCTTCGAAACGCCCGTGGTACCCCCCGTATATTGCAGGAAGGCCAAATCGGCGTGGTTCAAGGCGACCGGGTTGTACGGCAGGGCAATGCCTTCGGCGAGCACGTCACTGAAGCGCAGCGCGCCCGGTAACGACCAAGGCGGAACCGCTTTACGAATCCGCCGTACGACGAAATCGACGATCGATCCCTTGGGGAAGCCGAGCAGTTCGCCGACGCTGGTGACGATCACTTGGCGAACGTTGGTATGTTCGATGACCTCCTGCAGCACGTGTGCGAAGTTCTCGAGGATCACGATCACTTCGGCGCCGGAGTCTTTCAGCTGGTGCTCAAGTTCGCGCGCCGTGTAGAGCGGATTCGTATTGACCACCGTGCCGCCTGCGCGCAGTACACCGAACAAAGCGATCGGATACTGCAGTACGTTCGGCATCATGATCGCGACGCGAGCGCCACGTTGCAGCTTTGCCTTTTGCTGCAGCCAGCCGGCAAAGGCTTTCGATTTGGCGTCGAGCTCGCCGTAGCTCAGCTGGCGCCCCATCTGCACATACGCCGTGCGTTCAGCAAACTTGCCGAAACTTTCGTCGGCCATTTGCGCGATCGACGCATAGCGAGTGGAATCGATTTCGGCTGGGACGCCGGGCGGATAAGACTGCAACCAGGGTTTTGACATGGCCGAACTCTAGCCGGAGCTCACTTCCGATGGCAATTGCAGACGCTTCAGCGTCGTAACAACGGCGCTAGGCGTGGCCACAGCGTTTCGAGCATGATCGGCTGGGCCTTGGCAGTCGGGTGGATCCCATCCTCCTGCATCATGCCGTCGGCCAAGGCGATCTTGTCGAGGAAGAAAGGTTCGAAAGCCAATTTGTTCCGACGGGCGAGGTCGGCGTACAGACGTTCGAACTCACTCGCATAGCGCGGACCGTAGTTGGGCGGAATCTTCATGCCGAGCAGCAGCACTGCAGCACCGGCCTTACGGGACAAATCGATCATTTTTTGAAGATTAGCGCGCGACGTGTCGAGGGGTAGTCCACGCAGCCCGTCGTTCCCGCCTAGCTCGATGACGACGATCGCGGGTCGATGCAAAGATAGGGCGCGCGGGAGCCTCGCGAGGCCACCGGTCGTCGTTTCGCCCGTGACGCTGGCATTGACGACGCGGTACCCGTAACCTTGCGCCTTCAGTCGGTTTTGCAGCAGGCTTACCCAGCCCTCGTTGGCTGCCAAACCGTAACCAGCGCTGATGCTGTCGCCCAACACGAGAATTTTCGGCGTTGAGGCAGGCGTGGGCGCCGCGATGCCGAGCATCGGCAGCGCGAACATCAGCAGAGCAGCAACGAAGGATCGTTTCGTGACCAAAGATATCGTCCTCGAGGCACAGGGATTGTGCAAACAGGTTAGCAGTCCAGAAGGGACGCTGACCATCGTCCAGGATGTTTCCCTGCATATTTGCGCAGGCGAATCGGTCGCCATCGTCGGCGCCTCGGGCGCCGGCAAGTCGACGTTGCTCGCGCTGTTAGCAGGTCTCGATTTGCCGACTCGCGGCCGTGTGTTGCTCGATGGCGAAGATCTCTCGGCGCTCGATGAAGACGGTCGTGCCCGTCTGCGAGCCGAGCGGGTCGGTTTCGTATTCCAGTCTTTTCACTTGATTCCGGCGCTGACGGCGCTCGAGAACGTGATGCTACCGCTCGAACTTGCCGGTCGGTCCGATGCACGTCAGGCCGCCACCGATGCCCTCGATCATGTCGGTTTGCGCGCCCGCATCGGGCACTATCCGCGCCAGTTGTCGGGCGGTGAGCAGCAGCGTGTCGCAATTGCCCGGGCTTTTGTGATGCGACCGGCCGTACTCTTCGCCGATGAGCCGACTGGCAATCTCGACACCAGCACCGGCGCGAAGATCGCCGATCTGCTATTTGCCTTGAATGCCGATTCCGGTACCACGCTCGTACTCGTCACCCATGATCGAACGCTGGCTGCTCGCTGCGGGCGCAGTTTGATCATGGAGGCGGGGCAGCTCACGTCGGGTTGAAGCCATGTCACGCGCGTCCTTGCTCGGCTTGAGATTGCTCGCACGCGAATGGCGCTCGGGTGAACTTGCGGTGTTGTTGTTGGCATTGACGGTCGCCGTCGGTGCGTTGACCGGGGTGGGATTCCTGGTCAATCGCATCGGTCAGTCGGTCGCGTTGCAGGCCAATGAAGTACTCGCTGCAGACTTGCGACTCGAGTCGTCGCGACCTCTGTCGGCGACTTATCTCGACGAAGCGAATCGTCGAGGCCTCAAAACAGCAAACGCGACGTCGGTGCTGAGCGTCGTGTTTCGCGACAATCTCAACCAACTCGCGAATCTGCGCGCTGTCAGCGACGCTTATCCTTTGCGTGGAACGGTGGGCGTTGCGACCGAGCCTTTCGGGACACCGACTGCAGTCGATTCGGGACCACCGCGCGGCGAAGTTTGGCCAGACTCCAAACTGCTGGCGGCTCTCGATGCCAAGCTAGGCGATACCGTATCGGTTGGTGCGGCGACATTCCGTATATCGAAAGTGTTGATCACGCGTCCCGATCAGGGCGGTGGTTTCGGCGAGCTTGCGCCGAGCTTGTTGATGCATGCCGATGACCTGCCGGCCACACGCTTACTACAGCCGGGATCGCGAGCGACTTACGCTGCCTTATTCGCTGGCGAGCGTGAGCAGGTGGCTGCTTTCAAGCCCTGGCTCGCTGAGCGCAAGCAACGTGGAGAGCGCTTGCGTGACGTCAGCGAAGCGAGTCCGCAAATCCAGAACGCCATCGATCGCGCAGGGCGTTTTCTCAGTCTCGCGAGCCTCGTTGCCGTGCTGCTGTGTGCCATTGCAGTCGGCATGTCGGCGCGCCGCTATGTACAGCGACATCTCGATTCTGTCGCCTTGTTGAAAACCTTGGGCGCATCGCGAGCTTTCACGTTGACGGTGAGTCTCGTGCAACTGCTCGTCATCGCGCTGGCGGCTGCCGCCGTTGGTTCGGCGATCGGCTATCTGGCTCAAGAATGGTTGCTGCGAGCCCTGCAAGGTTTGCTGCGCGCCGATTTGCCTCCACCGGACTGGCTGCCTTTCGGTCTGGGTCTGGCCACGGCGGTTGCGCTACTGGCAGGTTTTGCTCTGCCGCCACTATTGCAGTTGTCCACGGTGCCTGCGATACGCGTCTTGCGTCGTGACATTGCCCCGCCCAAGCCAGCGGCTTGGTTGGCCTTTGGCCCCGCGATCGCTGCGATCGTATTTTTGATCTATTGGGTCGTGCGCGACTGGGTGTTCTTCTTCGGATTCGTCGTCGGCTTGACGGTTTTTACAGCCGTGCTCGCACTTGCCGGTTGGCTGTTGGTCCAAGGGGCTGGCCGATTACGTGGAACGGTGGGTGTGTCCTGGCGTTACGGGATCGCCAATCTCGGTCGTCGCCGCACGGAGAGCATCGTGCAGATCGTGGCTTTTGGACTTGGCATCATGGTTTTGTTGGTGCTGGCTGTGGTTCGCAACGATCTGTTGACCGATTGGCGTCGCAGTTTGCCGGCGGATCTACCGAACTTCTTCTTCATCAACATTCCGCCGACCGAGCGCGAAGATTTCTTTGCCTTCCTAAAGGAGCGGGGCGCGGCGACGTCACGTGAACTGCCGATGATTCGTGCTCGCCTAACCGAACTCAACGGCAAGCCGGTCGAGACTATCGAGTTCGCTGATCCGCGTGGTGAAGGTTATGCGCGTCGCGACCAGAACATCACTTGGCAAGCGTCTTTGGGCGATGACAATCAAGTCGTAGCCGGTCGCTGGTGGACCGAGGCGGAGCATGGCCGTGCTCTCGTGTCGATATCGGACGAATATCAGCAAGGACTCGGACTCTCCATCGGTGATCGTATGACCTTCGATATCGC
>JALRHE010000416.1 GCA_023253235.1 Steroidobacteraceae bacterium | reverse complement strand
CTCGACATCATCCGTTTGCATAACCCAGGCGCGGCGTTCAGCTTCTTGGCCGATGCGAGCGGTTGGCAGCGCTGGTTCTTCACGATCTTTGCTGTTGGCGTGAGCGTGATGCTCGTCATATGGCTGCGCAAGGTGCGTCTCAAGACCGAGCCGATCCTGGCTATTGCGCTTGCTCTCGTACTCTCTGGCGCTGTCGGCAACGTCATCGATCGGTTCGAGCACGGTTTCGTGATCGACTTCATCCATGTGCACTGGCAGCAGGCGTATTTTCCGGCGTTCAACATCGCCGATTCGGCGATCACCATTGGCGCGATCCTGCTGCTGTGGGATGCCTTTGCCGATTGGCGGCGCAACCGATGAAGATCCAGCTCGCCAATCCGCGCGGCTTTTGTGCCGGCGTCGATCGCGCAATCGATATCGTCGAGCGAGCCATCACGCTCTTCGGTAAGCCAATCTACGTGCGGCACGAAGTGGTGCACAACCGTCACGTCGTCGAGCGCTTGCGAGAGATGGGAGCCGTATTCGTCGACGAGTTGCACGAGGTTCCCGATAACGCCACCGTGATCTTCTCGGCGCACGGTGTTTCGAAGGCCGTCGAGGATGAAGCGAAGCGCCGAGGCCTCAACGTGTTCGATGCCACCTGTCCGCTCGTGACCAAGGTGCATATGGAGGTGCGGCGCTATGCGCGCGAGGCCCGCGACGTGATCCTCATTGGTCACGATGGACACCCGGAAGTGGAGGGGACGCTCGGTCGTTTCGATGCGAGTTTCGGTGGGCAGATCCGACTCGTGGAGTCGGTGGAGGATGCCGCAGCGCTGCCCGTTTCCGATCCGACGAAGCTCGCCTTCGTGACGCAGACGACTCTATCGGTCGACGATACTGCCGAGATCGTCCAAACCCTCAAGGCGCGCTTCCCCGATCTCGTCAGTCCGCGCAAGGAAGATATCTGTTACGCCACGCAGAATCGTCAGGATGCCGTGAAAGACCTGTTGCGTGAGGCCGACGTGCTCATCGTCGTGGGGTCAGTCACGAGCTCCAATTCGAATCGATTGGTGGAGCTTGGCTCGCGTGCGGGTGTGCCTTCGTACCTCGTCGATGGTGCGGCGGACCTCAAACCCGAGTGGTTTGACGGCAAGCGCTGCGTAGGGCTCAGCGCCGGTGCCTCGGCGCCGGAGGTTCTCGTCCAAGAGGTGATCGAGCAACTGAAAACCTGGGGTGCAGAGGCGCCCACGGAGCTATCCGGGCGCATCGAGCACGTCGTTTTTGGACTGCCGCGCGAGTTGCGGTTGGCGTCGGATCGGAATACTGCCCTATAATCAACGACATGAACCTGATCGACACGAACGCCATCGCTGAGCGCTTGCGCACTGCCGGCATTCAGCCGACTTCGCAGCGCCTGAAGATCGCCTCGCTGTTGCTCGGTGCGCCGCAGCACCTGACAGCCGAGCAAATCCTCGTGTCGTTGCAGGGTGAGGGCGTTCGGGTCTCCAAGGCTACGGTCTACAACACGCTAAACCTGTTTGCCGAGAAGGGCGTGATCCGCCAGCTCGCGGCCGAGGGCGACAGCGCGTGGTTTGATTCCAACACGGAGCCCCATTTCCACTTTCAGGACGTCGAAACTGGCGCCCTGACGGACCTGATGCCGCAAGAAGTCCGCTTTGATCGCCTGCCGCCCCCGCCCCCGGGCACGGAATACGCTGGCATCGAACTTTTCATCCGCCTGCGGCGCGTTTAATATCCGCACCCCCGATGGTTCCATCGGGGTCCTGATGCCGGAATAGCTCAGTTGGTAGAGCGGCGCATTCGTAATGCGTAGGTCGTAGGTTCGAATCCTATTTCCGGCACCATTTTTCTATCCCATACTCTCGGGTCATGAGCCAAAGCGAACACTACGATGCCATCGTGATCGGCGCGGGCATGGGGGGGATGTGCGTTGCTGCGCGCCTGACGGCGGCAGGGAAGCGGGTCCTGTTGCTGGAAAAGTCCGGCTATTTGGGCGGGCGCTGCTCGCATCGCGACCGTGATGGGATCCGAGTCACGACGGGCGCGATCATGATCCCGATGGCCGAGCACAACGCCACGCGCGAGCCCTTTGATCTGTTGGGTGTACCGCTATTGATGATCGAGCTGACCGGACGTATGCGCTATCGATTGCGTCACGGAGATTTTGATC
>JALRHE010000380.1 GCA_023253235.1 Steroidobacteraceae bacterium | reverse complement strand
GGGTCCGGGACAATCGTACGATGCGATGATCACAGGCGATCACATCGTGGCGCGACATGCTCCCGTGAAGACGGATGCACCGGGCCCGTCGGAAATGTTTTAAATGAAGTATCTGCACACCATGGTGCGAGTCAGCGATCTCGATCGTTCGCTGGCGTTCTACTGCAATGCGCTCGGTCTCGAGGAGGTTTCGCGCAAGGAAGTACCGCAGGGTCGATACACCCTGGTGTTTCTAGCCGCTCCTGGTGATCGTACAGCTCAGGTCGAGCTGACCTTCAATTGGGATCCTGAGGTTTATCAGGGGGGACGCAACTTCGGTCACTTGGCTTATGGTGTTGAGAATATCTACGCCAGCTGCCAGCGCCTGATGGATCACGGCGTCACTGTTTTACGTCCGCCGCGCGACGGTCGAATGGCCTTCGTGCGTTCTCCTGACGGTATCTCCGTCGAGTTGCTACAACAGGGCCCCGCGTTACCGCCGGCTGAGCCATGGGTGTCCATGCCCAATAGCGGAAGTTGGTAATGCGGAACGTACGCAACATCGTCCATATGGGTTCGATGCTGATGTCTTTGATGATGATCAGTCAGGCTTTGGCTTCTCCAAGCCTAGATGCGTCGGTCGAATATCGCGCTGCCTTGGCAGCGGTACCTGATGCACGTCGCGGCGATCAAATCTTCGCAACCTGCGCAGCATGTCACGGTGTCGATGGCTCGGGTCTGCCGGATGGGTCAGTCCCGGTAATCGGCTCTCAGCACTATCCGGTCTTGCTCCGGCAACTTGTCGATTATCGCTACGCCGAGCGCTGGGATATCCGTATGGAGCACGTGTCACGATTGAGGGTGCTGCAGACTCCTCAAGACTTGGCTGACGTCGCTGCGCTCATTGCGTCGTTGCAGCCTATGGGGCCGACCGTGCACGGCTCCGGTGAGTCTTTGACGAGCGGCGTTAAAGTGTATTTTGAGCGATGCCAGACTTGTCACGGCGCAACCGGTCAAGGAGATGCGTATCGCGGAATCGCTCGTTTGGCGGGACAGCATCCGGAGTATTTGCTTCGCCAGTTCATCGATGTGGTCGAGGCGCGTCGTCCGAGATTGGCCAAGACTCATACGCCGCTCATGCGAGAGCTGCAGCGAGCTGAGCTCGAAGGGATGGCCGATTACCTGTCGCGCACTCGGCGATCGAGAGGGGATATTGCTCCGTAACCTGGCAGTTCGTGCATCGGCACTGCTGTTGCCGTTTCTCGCGGCTTGCGCGACACCGGGAGCTTATCTCGGTGATTCAATTACCCAGGTCGACGAACACCGAGGATACCGGCTCGCCAAAGCGGTAGCCGATCGCCCCAAGGATGATCTGCTCGTCATCGTCAGCTTGTCCGGTGGGGGCCTTCGCGCTTCAGCAATGGCGTTCGGCATATTCGAGCAACTAGCTACCGATCGAATTCAGCACGGTGGTCATCTGCGCCGGATGCTCGACGAAGTCGATGTGATTTCGGCTGTCTCGGGCGGTGCGATTCCCGCGGCGTATTTCGTACTGCATGGCGATAAAATTTTCGAGCGGTTTCCGCAAGATTTTCTGTATCGCGACTTCGCCACCGAGATGCGACGAGAGATCTTGTTTGATCCGCGTAGTTGGTTTCGATTGCAATCGCGTCATTTCGATCGAGGCGATCTCTACGCCGAGTATCTCGACAAGAATTTGTTCGACGGCATCACGTATGGCGCTTTGATCGATCGAACTGATCGCCCTTTTCTCGTCATCAACGCAACGGATATCGGTATTGCAGGGCGTTTCGAATTCACGCAAGACACGTTCGATCTGCTTTGCCTCGATCTTGCCCGATATCCGATCAGTCGCGCAGTTGCGGCATCTTCGTCCGTGCCGGCGGTGCTCACGCCGATCACCATTCGAAACAGCGCGGGTCGCTGCGGTTACCGAGTGCCAACTTGGACGCTCCGCGCCATCGAGTCAGGAGACCATAGCTCGCGCGAGCATTTTCGAGCGGCAACGATCCTCGCTCGTAGCGATTCGCGAACCTATGGTTATCTGCATTTGATGGACGGCGCTCTGAGCGACAACCTCGGGGTGCGCTCGACGCTGGATGCACTCACCGACGGTGATGATGCGTTGCACTTTCAGAACACGCTGCAGCGAAGTGGAATTCGTAAGCTGGTCTTCATCACGCTGAACGCATCCGATACACAATGGGCTCGTATCGCAGGTAAGCGTAGCCCGCCGGATGTGATCGACATGTTGAAGCTGGTGGGCACCGTGCCGATGGATCGGTATTCGGTCGAAAGCAAAGCGTTGCTGAAGGAGACCTTGGCGCGTTGGGCTAGCCGCCTGTCGCCGGAAAACTCTACAGATGCGCTGTATTTCATCGATCTCAGTCTCGATAGCCTGCGTGATCATCCTAGGTTCAAGGAAGTCACGCAGATCGAGACGACGTTCAGTTTGAAGCGCTCTCAGGTGGACGAACTCCGATGCGCTGCCAAGTTGCTGCTGAGTGGCGACCCGGAGTACCAACGATTGTTGAGTTCGCAGGGCGGTGCTGTCACGACTCCCGCTGCTTGCTCCTGGTAATCCGCTCTCGTCACCACGTCATGGAGATGCCCTTGGTCTTGAGATAGGGCTCGAGGCCTTCCTTGCCGAATTCCCGGCCCCAGCCCGATTGTTTGTTGCCGCCGAAGGGCATGGCGGGATCAAGCGCAGCGTGCATATTCACGCTGACTTGTCCGGAGTCGATCTTGCGGACCATTTGCATGGCGATCCCGAGATCGCGAGTCCAGACGCTGCCGGATAGACCATAAATGGTCGAGTTCGCTTCGCGTGCCACCTGATCGAGATCCTCATCGCCAAATCGATGTACACACAGCACGGGTCCGAATATCTCGTTTTTCACCGGAGTCATCTCGTGCGTCGTCTTGGTGAGAACGGTCGGTTCGAAAAAGTAGCCTGAGCGACTCGGCGATTTGCCGCCGCAGACGATTTCGGCACCTTCTTTGCGACCAGCCTCGACGAAGCCCTCGACGCGTTCGCGCTGTTTGGCAGAGATCAGTGGGCCGAATTCCGAGGTGGGATCGAGACCGGGGCCGAGCTTCATAGAGCGTGCGATGGTCGCAATGCCCTCGACGACGGCATCGTGAATTTTCTCGTGGAGAAAAAGACGAGTGCCTGCCATGCAATTCTGACCTTGTAGGAAGAAGCAAGCGCGTGCCGCACCGGGAATGGCTTGCTCCAGATCCGCATCAGCGAACACCACTACGGGCGACTTCCCACCGAGCTCGAGTGATACCTTCTTCAAATTACCTGCAGCGGCGCGCACGATCGAGCGACCGACTTCCGTTGAACCCGTGAAGGCAATCTTGTCGACTCCCGGATGTGCGGCGAGGGCGGCGCCGGCAGTTGCACCATAGCCATTGACGATATTGACCACGCCATCCGGCACACCGGCTTCCTGACAGATTTCAGCAAGGCGCATCGCCGTTAAGGGCGTGAGCTCGGCTGGCTTCAAGACCACCGTACAGCCCGTAGCCAATGCGGGTGCGAGCTTCAACATCACCATCGGCAGCGGCGAGTTCCAAGGTGTGATGGCTCCCACGACTCCGATGGGCTCGCGTAGCGTGAAAGAAATCGCCTCACCCGGGAGTTTGCCCTGCGGCGCGGCGGGTAGAGTGGCCCCTTCGATTTTGGTTGGCCAGCCGGCGTAGTAGCGGAAAAACTCCGGCACCACCATGCCACAGACATATTGGGCGAGGGGTGTCGGTAGACCGTTGTCGAGAATCTCGAGTTCGCACAGTTGTTGAAAATTTGCCTGAATCAGATCGGCGATTTTCCAAAGCACCATGCTGCGCTGTGCGGCGGTGAACTTCGACCAAGGACCCTCGAAGGCGGCTCGCGCGGCTTTTACGGCCGCATCGATTTCTGCCGCGCCGCCCGCGCTGCACTGCGCGATACGCAATCCCGTCGCTGGGTCGTGGATGTCGATCGGCTCATCCGAACCGCCATGCTCCACACGACCATGGATGAAATGGCCATGTTTTTTCGCCAGAAACGCGAGCGTTTGCTGGGAGAGTTGCGGATAGGTCTTGAGCAGTTCCTGCATGTGACACCCTCGATCGAAGTACCCGAGTTGGGACGAGTCGATCGTAAGGTGCGGGCGCTAACTTTGGCGCCGAGGTAGCAGGCGTGCGACCGATGCGTGGCCGCACGCCTGCCTCGAGAGAATCAATCGACCTTGTAATTCACCGACAGGAAGTATTCACGCGGCCGGATCGGAATGAATCCACCGAGGAAGCCACGCGAGCCGGTCTGAATCACGTACTCGTTAGTGAAGTTCTTGGCGGAGGCTCGTACCGACCACGCTTCGCTGAAGGCGAGGTTCACGAATGCATTGCCTTGGCCATAGCCCTTGACCTTAAAGTCGTTGGTTGCACCGGTGATGTAGTCGTCCGTCTGGAACCAATCGGCACCGAAGCTCAAACGTCCAAGTTCTGTATCGAGGCCGTAATCGAAGCCGATCGTGAACGAACTGGAAGGCGTTTGCGGCACCGTCGGATTGACACCGTAGTTCTTCAGCGAGTTTGCCGGCGCACTACTTGGGGCAACCTCGTCGTACTTTCCATCCATGGCGAACGTGCCGCTGAGGAAGAAGGTCAAACCATCGGTC
>JALRHE010000261.1 GCA_023253235.1 Steroidobacteraceae bacterium | reverse complement strand
CTGCTCATATCGTGCTAACTATGCCTGGCTCGCGCCTAAATCAACGCTATCCAAAAACTCACCGACGCTCGCACAGAGTTGATCGATCGCAGCAGATGGCAACATCGGCGCCGTCAGCATCATGTTGTGAAAGGGTGTCACGAGCAGACTGCGGTTGAGCAACCACAGATGCAAGGCATGTTCGAGTGTGGGACGCATCGCGCGCTCGGCTTCACTGCCGTTACGCGGCGCCGGACCAAAACCAAACTCGAGTCGCGCACCCACTCGCGAGATGTGCCAATCGAGACTGCGCGCTGCGAACAACGCCCGAAAGCCCTGTTCGAGCTTCACTGCACCGCGCTGCATCGCAGCGTGAGTGTCCTCGGTGTGCAGCTGAGTCAGTGCCGCCGACAATGCAGCGAAGACGAGTGGATTAGCCGCGAGCGTCGTACCCATGCCGGAATGACCGCCGTCGCGCTTGGCGAGCACGGCGCGCATACGCGCTTCGATCTCGGCCGTGAAGCCAAAGACCGCTGCGGGGAGCCCGCCGGCGATCGCTTTGCCACAGACCCAAAAATCGCTCTGCCAGCCGAGACTCGCCGCGTAACCACCCGGCCCTGAGGAGAGCGTGTGGGTTTCATCGAGGATCAACAACACGTCATGCGCCCGCGTGCGTGCGCGTAGTGCATCAAGAAAGCCCGCCTGCGGCAGCACCATGCCGATGTTGGTCATCACGGGCTCAGCGATGACCGCAGCGATCTCACCACTTTGCAAAGCGCGCTCCAGCGCCTCGATATCGTTGAACTCGATAGCCACGGCTGCGCTAGCCGCATCGAAGGCAGAGCCGATCGCCCCCTCGCGTGGCACGGTACGATCACCGCGCAAACGCACCATCGTTTCGTCGACGGTGCCGGGATAACAGCCCTGGAAGACGAGCACTTTCGAGCGCCCGGTGATCGCGCGCGCCCAGCGCAGTGCCGCGCGATTCGCATCGGTAGCCGTCTGCGTGACTTGCCAGAACGGCAGCTGGAATCTCGCCGCGAGCAACTCACCGACGCTCGCTACCGTCTCCGAGGGCAACATGCAGGTGAGGCCGCGCGCCGCTTGTGCGGCAATGGCATCGGCAATCGGCCCCGGTGAATGCCCGTACATCGCACCCGTATCGCCTAAACAAAAATCCACGTAGTCGCGCTCGTCGACGTCCGTCAACGTGACACCGGATGCCTTGGACACGAACAGCGGGAACGGCGTGCCCCAGTCAGCCATCCAGTGCATCGGCACGCCCGACAACCAATGCGGCGCGGCACGCTTGGCAAATGCGGCAGAACGAGGTGCGCGCTCAGCAAAAAGCGCTCGCTCGCGCTCGATCACCGTCTCGGGGGTGAGCCGAGACGGCGCGGTCATCGACGTGCCGACTTGCGCGCGGGAGCCTTGGATTTGGCGGCGGGTTTGGCCTTGGCGACAGGCTTCGCTTTCGGCTTAGCCGATTTAGCGGCAGGCTTGTCGACTGATTTTTCGGCTGGCTTTTGGGCCGATTTCTCCGCGGGCTTATCGGCCGACTTGTCAGTGGCCTTGTCGGCTGACTTATCGGTCGAGCTGGAATCGCCCGCGGACTCGTCGCCCGCAAGGTTACGCTTCTTATCGTTCTCGGACTTGAAGTCGGTTTCGTACCAACCACTGCCCTTGAGCCGGAAGACCGGCGCCGAGATCAGTTTGACGAGCGTGTTCTTGCCACATTCGGGGCACTTGCGCAGCGGCTTGTCCGAGATCTTCTGCATGACCTCGGTCTGCTCGCCGCAAGCACTGCATTGGTATTCGTAGAAAGGCATGGCACAAATTATACCGACTTGCCGAAACTCAATCGCCCCTCCTCGTCGACCCCGACGCGGATGCGATCACCCGGTGCATAGCGCCCCTGCAGCAATTGCTGTGCGAGTGGGTTCTCGATCTGCTGTTGGATGGCACGCTTGAGGGGCCGTGCACCGTAGACCGGATCGAAGCCTGCTTCGCCGAGCAGATCGAGCGCTGCCTCATCGAGCGCCAGATCGAGGCCACGATCGATCAGACGACGCCGCAACTGACCGAGCTGAATGTCGACGATCGATCGAATCTGCGCTGTACCGAGCGGATGGAACACAACGATGTCATCGATGCGGTTGATGAACTCCGGTCGGAAGTTCTGCTGCACGATCTCCATGACCGCCGACTTCATCCGCGTGTAGTTCTTCTCACCCGCGTGCTCCTGGATGACCTGCGAACCCAGGTTCGAGGTCATGATGATCACGGCATTGCGGAAATCGACCGTGCGACCCTGCCCGTCGGTGAGCCGACCGTCATCGAGCACCTGCAGCAGCACGTTGAATACGTCTGGATGTGCCTTCTCGACTTCATCGAGCAGCACGACC
>JALRHE010000295.1 GCA_023253235.1 Steroidobacteraceae bacterium | reverse complement strand
GGAACTGCTGGAATTCACCACGAAAATGCCATCGATCGTCGCTGTAGCTCAGTTGTGCGATGCGTTGCAGGAATGCAGTGCTCGTGCCTTCTGCCCCGGCCGCGAAATCTTCGAAATATTCGGCATCACTGACGCTTTGCGCATTGACGTCGAGGCGCCATCGATCGCCGAAATCGCTGCGATGTCGAGCTTGTAGCCAGCTTCTGTCGATTCGTCTGAGCGAATCGGAAGGCAGGTAGTTGAGTCGCAAGTCGCCGCGATGCTGACGCGTGAGATATCGAAGGCGGGAGTCGAGGTCGAGTCCTCGTCGTCCATACAGCGTAGGCAGCAGCGTCAAATCGTAGTTCGGCGCCAGGTTTAGGTAATAAGGCACCGCCATCTCGACGCCACCACGGGTGTTGTAGCCGAGATTTGGGAACAAAAAGCCACTCTTGCGCTGATCGCCCAACGGAAATGACAAATAAGGCAAGTACAGGATGGGGACGCCGAGAAACTCGATCGAGGCGTTTCGGCCAGTGCCGTTACGCGAGACCGTGTCGAGGGTGATGTCGCTGGCTTTGATTCGCCAATCCGGCAGAGCGCCCGGTTTGGTTTCGGGGCAGGTGCTGAACCACACGTCCGACAGTGACACCTTGCCATCGAGGCCGATGCGAATGGCGTCCGCCGCGCCGCGAGCGGGCCTTGCGGGTAGTGCGAACGAGCCGTTTTCGATGACTGCGCCATCGGCGGGCTGATAACTACCGGCCTGACCCGTTGCCTGCAGCGTTCCGTCTGAATAGCGAATTTGCCCGTTGACGCGGAATCGACGCGTCGTAGCGTCGTATTCGACATCCTCCGCGTGCAACTGCCGTTCGCCTTGGCGCAACTCCACATCGCCCTTCAGTGACGCGTCGCCATCGAGATCGAGTGTCGCGCCATCACTGAGCACCTCGATGGGTTCATCACTCTGCGACGTGATCGCAGGTTGCGTCGCAGGGGGCGCTGCGGGTTTGGATTGACGCAATGCTGAGGGTGCAGGGCAGAGCGGTGGCGCAACCGTCTGCGCGGAGGCAGCCTGAATCGTTGTCGCAACCAACAACGAAACGAGGCAAAGATGAGCGTGCAGCGGCGACATCAGGGGGGCCATTATAATGATCGCCCCTGCACGACCTACGGAAATCCCCTGAACGTGTCTGACATTCGCCTTGCGTTGCTCTCGGACTGGGTGCGCCGCGACCTCGGGCTGGCTATCGAGCGGATCGAGGTCGCCTCGGCGGATGCGAGTTTCCGCCGATATTTCCGCATCATTCGTCAGGGCAATTCGCCCTTGGTGGCAATGGATGCGCCGCCTGAACACGAGGATGTCGGGCCCTACCTGCACGTTTCCGGGCTGCTGAGCTCCATCGGCGTGCATGTGCCGGCGATTCACGAGGTGGATCGCACACAAGGGTTCCTGTTGATGGAGGATCTGGGCTCGACCCCGTATCTCTCGCAACTACAGCATCGCGAGCAGGCGCCCGCTCTGTACGGTGACGCACTGGCGGCACTTCGTTGCATGCAGGTCGATGGCGGGCATTTGACGGCGGAGCTTGCGCCCTATGACGAGGCCGTTTTACAGCGCGAGATGGCTTTACTGCCCGACTGGTTTCTGGCGCGTCACCTGCAGATCGAGCTGACGTCCGAGGAGCAAGAAGCGTTGGATGCAGCGCGCGCTTTGCTGGTCGCCGAATCGCTCGCGCAGCCGACGGTTTTCGTGCACCGCGATTACCACTCACGCAATTTGATGGTGTTGCCAGAGCGCGGGCCGGGTGTCATCGACTTTCAGGATGCGCTGGCGGGTCCCATCGGTTACGACCTCGTTTCGTTGCTGAAAGATTGCTACATCAGCTGGTCGCGCGCTGAGGTCGAGGATTGGCTGCGCGATTATCGACAGTCTTTGATCGCTGCGCAGCGCGCGGATCTCGCAGGCAGCGATGAACGCGAGTTCATCCGCTGGTTCGATATGATCGGGCTACAGCGTCACATCAAGATCCTCGGTATTTTTGCGCGCCTTTGGTGGCGTGATGGCAAGGCGGGATATCTCAACGATTTACCGCTGACACTGCATTACGTTATTGACGCTTGCGCGCGGTATCCCGAGTTGCATGCCCTAGGCCGCTGGTTTGAGTCGCGGATTGCGCCGCTGCTGCCTGCGGCCAACGCGCGTGCACGCGCACGATGAAAGCGATGATCCTGGCCGCCGGACGCGGCGAGCGGATGCGACCTTTGACGGATGACCTGCCGAAGCCGCTGTTGTGCGTCGGTGGCAAATCTTTGCTCGAGTGGCATCTCGGTTCGTTGGCGCGCGCGGGCTTTCGCGAGGTCATCATCAACCATGCGTATCTCGGCGCGAAGATTCCGGCGGCACTCGGTGACGGAGCGCATTACGGACTGCAAATCCGCTACAGCGCCGAGGGCGATATTCCCCTCGAAACAGCCGGCGGAATCTTCAACGCGCTACCCCTGCTCGGTGATGAGCCCTTTTTGGTGGTCAATGGCGACGTGTGGACGGACTTCGATTTCGCTCGATTGCCGTCGCTCGATCCCGAAGCTCTCGCTAGTCTGATTCTGGTGCCCAATCCGCCGCAGCATCCCAAAGGGGACTTCGCCTTACAGCCGAATTCCTTGGGCTCGCTCGACATCATCGCCGACCCCGAGCGCCTAGCCGCGCCCGATTGTTCGACCCGCTATACCTATTCCGGTATCGGTATCTACAGGCCCGCTTTTTTCGAGGGGTGTACGCCCGGGCGTTTCCCGCTGCTGCCGCTGTTGCGGCGTGCGGCGGCGATGGGGCGTTTGCGGGGCCGTGTTTACGATGGATTCTGGTCGGATGTGGGGACCCCCGAACGTCTGAGGGATCTCGATGACCGTCTCGGTGCGGGCGCGATCGGCTGACCCGACAGGGTGACAGGGCGTAAACTGCATACATGAGCAAGGAACGTTCAGCCTCCGAGAACCTCGCGTCGATCGCGGTCGTCGAAGAGCCTCGCAGTGGTCAAAAATATCGCACGGCGCAAGGCTTCAGCGCGATCCGCGATGGCATCAAGGCTACGGCCGACTCGCCGATGCGGGTGCCGGGCGGAAAGCCTCGTTGGTTGAAAGCGCCGCTCGCCACGGGTTCTAACTACGATTTCGTTCGCAAGACCGTGCGCGAGCATCGGTTGGCCACCGTCTGCGAAGAAGCCAAGTGTCCGAATATTGGCGAATGCTGGAATGCCGGCACGGCGACCATCATGCTGATGGGCGAGGTGTGTACTCGCGCCTGTCGTTTCTGTGCCGTGGATACGGGCAATCCGCGCGGCTGGCTAGATGCTGAAGAGCCTGAGAACACGGCGCGTACCGTTGCGCTGATGCGGTTGCGTTATGTCGTGCTGACTTCGGTCAATCGTGATGATTTGCCCGATGGCGGGGCTGCCCATTTCGCGGCGGCGGTGCGTGCGATCAAGCGGGTCTCGCCAGAAACGGCGGTCGAGGCACTCACCCCGGATTTTCAGGGAGTCCTGCGAGATGTCGAGACCGTCGTCGACTCGGGCCTGGAGGTGTTTGCGCAGAACGTCGAAACGGTCGAGCGCTTGACGCATCCGGTACGCGACGCCCGGGCGAGTTACCACCAGACGCTCGAGGTGCTCGGGCATGCCAAGCGGCATCGTCCGGATGTATTGACCAAGACCAGTTTGATGCTGGGTCTCGGTGAAACGGATGACGAGATTCGGCAATGCATGCGCGATCTACGCTCGCGATCCGTTGATCTTTTGACCTTGGGGCAATATCTGCAGCCGACTGCGCATCATTTACCGATCGATCGTTTCGTCACTCCGGAGGAATTCGATCGTTATCGCGAGTGGGCACTTGCCGAGGGCTTCCGCGAATGCGTCTCGGGGCCTCTGGTTCGCTCGAGTTATCGCGCCGAGCTTGCGTTGCAAGGCAACAATGCAGGACTCGTCAATCATCGACCGTAAGCCCATTGTCCGGCATCTCGGACGCGTTCCTTACTTGTCGACATGGCAAGCGATGCAGCGCTTCACGGATGGGCGCACGAGCGAGACTCCCGATGAAATCTGGCTGCTGGAGCACGATGCCGTCTTCACGCTGGGCATGAACGCGGATCCGGCGCACGTGCTGGCGGCCGGCGATATTCCCGTCGTCAAAGTCGATCGCGGTGGCCAGGTCACTTATCACGGACCGGGCCAACTGGTTGTATATCCGTTGATTGACTTGCGTCGTGCCGCGCTCGGGGTTCGCGATATCGTCACCGCACTTGAGCAGTCGGTGATTCTTTGTGTGGCTCGCTACGGAATCGCAGCCACCACACGGCCAAAGGCACCTGGCGTGTACGTAAATGAGGCGAAAATCGCAAGCGTAGGTATACGGGTGAGGCGTGGTGCGAGTTATCATGGCCTCGCGTTGAATGTCTCCATGGATCTGGAGCCCTTTCGGCGCATCAACCCCTGCGGTTACGAGGGGCTCGCGATGACCCAGTTGTCTGCTTTGGGCGGACCAACCGATTTGTCGCGTGTGGCCGCAGATCTTTTGACCGACTTGACGTCAACGCTGTCGAGGGATCGAGTATGAACAAGCCCACCACCAAAGAATTGCAGATGGTCCGTGATCTGCTCGCCTACATCGGCGAAGATCCTGATCGTGAGGGTCTACTCGAGACGCCGGCACGTTTTCTCAAGGCGTGGTCTGAATACACGCGCGGTTATCGCGAGAAACCCGAAGAAATTCTCAAGTCCTTCGAGGACGGAGCCGAGCGCGTCGACGAGATGGTCATCGTGCGCGACATCCCTGTGTATTCCTTGTGCGAGCACCATCTGGCGCCGTTTTTCGGTCGGGCGCATGTCGGTTACGTGCCTGATAAGCGCATTCTGGGATTGTCGAAAATTTCGCGTCTGGTCGAAATATTTGGCCGACGGTTGCAAGTGCAGGAGCGGTTGACGAACCAGATTGCCGATGCGCTGGATGAAAATCTGCAACCGCTCGGTGTGGCAGTGGTGATCGAGTGCCGCCATATGTGCATGGAGTCTCGCGGTGTACGCCACACCGGCACATCAACCGTGACTTCGGCACTGCGCGGGTCGATCAAGGCGAATGCCGACACCCGTCGCGAGTTTTTGTCTCTAATCGGTCGTTGATCGATCGTTGAACGACTAGATCACCATCAGCACGCCTTCGGTGGCAACGAGAGCTGTCACGAGCGTGGTGACGTGGTCGCGATCACGCGCCACGATGGTGTAGGTGATCGAGGTGAAATTGCCGGCGCCGCTGGCGCGTTCACTGACGCGATCGTTTGTCAGATCTGGTGTGTGAGCGAAAACGACTGCGTCGATGCGTGAGCGAAAGCTGCGTTCGGTTCTACCGACAACCTTGATCGGGTAATCGGTCGGAAACTTCAGCGGACTGTCATCCGCAGTCACATCACCAGGGCTCATGGACGAGCTCCTGCTGCAACTGCTGGAACGCCGCCCACATGCGAATCCAAACGGGACCCGGTTTGCCTGAGCCCACCGGCTTTCCGTCGAGTTTGGTGACCGATGAGACGCAACGCGTGGCGGAGGCCAACCAGATTTCGTCCGCTGACCGCAGCTCAGCCTCCGTCACGGCGCGGGTCACGCGCGGCATTTGGTGACGATCGGCCAATTCTTCGACGACCGAACGGGTCGTACCCGGCAGGATCGCGTTCGAGTCCGGTGGGGTCACGATGACGCCGTCGATGACCACGTGCACCGTCGAGGCGCTCGCTTCCATCATGTAGCCATTGCGCAGCAGAATGGTTTCTTGCGCGCCAGCATCGACGCTTTGTTGCCGCAGCAGACAGTTGGCAAGCAGTGCCACCGACTTGATATCACAGCGTCCCCAGCGGGTGTCTTCGGCGGTCGTGCAGGCAATGCCATTGGCGAGTTGTTGCTCACTGATCGGCGGCAAGGGCGCAGCGAAGGCGAACACCGTGGGCTCGACATC
>JALRHE010000259.1 GCA_023253235.1 Steroidobacteraceae bacterium | reverse complement strand
GAACTCGCGCTCTGCGTCGTGTTGTTTCCCCTGGGGCTTTGGCTCGGCGAGAACGGCGTCGAGCGCGCCCTGTTGGTCGGACCGATCTTCATCGTGTTGATCGTCGAACTGCTCAACAGCGCAGTGGAGGCGACGGTGGATCGCATCGGTCTCGAGCGTCATGCCCTGTCTGGGCTTGCCAAAGATATCGGCTCGGCTGCGGTGTTCACGTCATTTGCCCTGCTCGGCGTCGTGTGGGCACTGGTTTTATTCGATTATTGATCCCCGCGCGGCGGGATGGAGAGACGACATGACGGCACTCATCTGTGGTTCGGTGGCCTACGATACCGTCATGGTCTTCGAGGGCCACTTCAAGGATCACATCCTCGCCGATCGCATCCATATGTTGAACGTGGCGTTCCTGGTGCCGGGTCTGCGACGCAATTTCGGTGGCTGCGCCGGTAACATTGCCTACAACCTCAAGCTCTTGGGCGGCGAGGGTAAGGTGATGGCGACGGTGGGCATGGATTTCGGCCCGTACCGTGCCTGGATGCTCGACTGCGGCTTGTCGCTGGATCACATCCGTCAACTCGAAGATGAATACACCGCGCAGGCGTACATCACGACGGACGCCGACAACAACCAGATCACGGCCTTTCACCCCGGTGCGATGAACCATGCGCACGTGAATCACGTGCCTAAAAATGCCGGTATCGACCTTGGCATCGTCGCACCGGAGAGCCACCTCGGTATGCTCGAACACGCCGGGCAATTTGCGGCTGCCGGTATTCCCTTCATCTTCGATCCGGGTCAGGCCATGACGCTGCTCGGTCCCGATGATTTGCGCACGCTCATCGCTCAGGCGCGTTGGGTTGCGGTCAATGATTACGAAGCGAGTCTGCTCGTCGAACGTACCGGTTGGTCTCTGGAAGAGATCGCGGCGAAGGTGGCTGCGCTGATCGTCACTCGCGGGGCGGCGGGTTCGCACATTCATACGGATGGCAAAATGATCGAGATCCCCTCGGTGGCGCCAGAGAAGATCGCCGATCCCACCGGTTGTGGCGATGCGTATCGTGGTGGCTTGCTGTTCGGCCTGCAGCGCGGTCTCGATTGGGAAACGACCGGACGCATCGCGTCGCTGATGGGTTCGATCAAAATTGCCCAGCATGGCACGCAGAACCATCGCTTCTCTCGCGGGGAGTTCGCGACGCGCTATCGCACGGCTTTCGGTACCTCGCTGACCCTTTGACGATGTCTGATCCCGCGGTCCCCGAGCCCGCCGGATTGGATCTGTTCGGCGAACCGATAGCGCCTGCGGCGAACCGCAGCGCCAGTCGTCGTGCGGAGAAGTCCTCTCGAGTGGCTGCGGCGACGGCCGCTCTGGAATACACCCCACTGGCGGAGCGGCTACCTACGCGATTGCGAATGGGAACGTCGACGTGGTCGTTTTCCGGTTGGCGCGGCCTCGTCTATGCCGACGACTACGACGAGTCGACTCTCGCTCGGCAGGGGCTGCCGGCCTATGCCGCTCATCCTTTGTTCAGGTCCGTCGGTGTCGATCGTAGTTACTATCGACCGCTCGATACCGACACGCTGGCGCGAATGCGCAAAGCGGTCAGCGCCGATTTTCGTTTCTTGTTGAAAGCCCATGCTGCCTTGATGCTGCCGAAGTCGGCTCGTCGTCCGGTCTATCTCGAGGGCGTGCCTGATGTATTCCTCGATGCCGATCACGCGATCCGACACGTGATCGATCCGGCGCGACGCGTTCTCGGCGAAACGCTCGGCGTCGTGCTGTTCCAGTTCTCGCCGCTCGGGTCACGCGTGCTCGCTTATCGACGCGAGTTGCTACAGCGTCTTTACGAGTTTCTGCGGGCGCTGCCTGTTGGTGTGAACTACGCCGTCGAATGGCGTGATCCCGAGATGCTCGGTGCGGACTATCAGCAGATGCTGCGCGCCTCGGGCGCCGTGCATGGCTACGCGCAGCATCCACGTATGCCGCCCGTCGACGCGCAGAGCGACATCGTCACGGAGCTTGACTCGACCGGTGGACCACTCGTCGTCCGTTGGTTGTTGGCGCCGGGCCGTAGTTACGAAGCGGCCAAGGCTGCCTACGCACCTTTCGATCGTATGGTCGATCCGGATCCGTTGGCGCGTCAAAAGATCGTTGGGCTTGCGCGGGCTGCACTCGCAGCGGGGCGGGAGGTGACGATCATCGTCAACAACAAGGCCGAAGGGTCCGCGCCGAGTAGCATCGTCGAGCTCGCGCGCGAGTTTGCCGCGCCTGAGACAGCCCTCGGGTAAAATCTCGCGATGAACGCTCCCCTCGAAGCCAGCGATGCCGACATCGCAGTCGCCGTGAAGGCGTTGCGGGCAGGTGAGCTCGTGGCCTTTCCGACGGAGACCGTTTATGGGCTCGGGGCGGACGCTAGCAACCCGGTCGCACTGTCGCGCATCTACGCGACCAAGGGGCGCCCCACCGATCATCCGTTGATTCTGCATCTGGCCGATGCCGCACAACTCTCGGCTTGGATCGCTGATTTATCGGCTCCCACTGCGAAGCTGGTCGAACAACTAGCGCAACGCTTTTGGCCAGGGCCGCTGACGTTGGTGTTGCCGCGTGCAGCGCAGGTCTCGCCGGTGTTGACCGGTGGTCAGCCGAGCATCGCCGTGCGCGTGCCGAGTCACCCTGTTGCACAACGCCTGCTGCGCGCTTTTGGCACAGGTGTCGCGGCTCCTTCGGCCAACCGCTACGGTCGCGTGTCACCAACCCGTGCCGAGCACGTGCGCGAAGAGTTTCCGGAGGGCGTGACGATTCTCGAGGGCGGCGACTGTGATGTGGGTGTCGAATCGACGATTCTCTCGCTGCTCGAGACGCCACCGCGCATCCTGCGACCCGGCATCATTGGCCGCGAGCAACTCGAAGCACTGATCGGTCCGCTCGCGGAAGGTTCGAGCCCGACTGCGCCGCGCGTTCCCGGTTCTACGCCGCAGCACTACGCGCCGCAAACGCCGGTTGAGCTCGTGCCCGGTGACGAACTCGATACTCGAATCGACTCCTGCAATGCCGCGGGAGAGGCCGTCGCGGTGCTGGCCCGTCGTTCGCCGGAAACCCGCTTGGCCTTGGCTTGCGGCGCCGCGCCGCGGCACGTCCGGCGTTGGTTGCAAGCGCCGGCGTCAGCCGCTGCGTATGCTCACGATCTGTACGCCAATTTGCGCTCGCTCGACAAAGAAAGCGCAGCGCGTATCCTCATCGAGCAGGTTCCCGCGAGTCCCGAGTGGGACGCCGTGCGGGATCGGCTGAGTCGTGCCGCCGCACGCTGAATTCGTCTCCACTTCGTTTCAGGTACCCATCATCATGATCGACCCCTTTGTGCCGCGAGAGATTCGACGTCTGGTGCGCGAGTTCGGCTCGCCGCTCCTGATCATCGATTGCGAGCGGATCCGGCAGCAGTACCGTAGCCTGCAGCGCGCACTGCCCGGAGTCGATCTGCACTACGCGCTGAAACCCTTGCCGCATCCAGCCGTCGTGCAAACGGTGCTTGCAGAGGGTGGCTTTCTCGATTTGGCGACGACCGGTGAAGTGGAGCTCGTCGCGAAGCTCGGTGCCGACCCGAGTCTGTGCATCCACACCCATCCGATCAAGCGCGACATCGACATCCGCTCGGCGTTGGCGCGCGGTGTCAAAGTATTCGTGGCAGACAACCCGGACGAGTTGCGCAAGTTCGTTCCCTATTCGGATGAGGCTGAGGTCTTGTTGCGCGTGTCGTTCCGCAGTCCGGGCGCCGTGTGCGATCTGTCGCGCAAGTTCGGCTGCGACCCGGAAAATCTGTTGGCGCTCGCTCGCAAGGCACACGATTTGGGCCTCATCGTGCGAGGTTTGTCTTTCCACGTGGGCTCGCAAGCAGCCGATCCCTCGAAGCACGTCGAAGCGATCGATGCCTGCGCGAAGCTGCTCGCTGTGGCGCGTCGGGAAAAACTCGGACCTTGCGACACGCTCGATATCGGTGGGGGCTTTCCGATCGACTATTCGCAGCGCGCACCCATCATCCACGAGTTCTGCGCGCCAATTCGAGCCGCGTTGGCGAAGTTACCCAAGCGCGTACGCGTCATCGCCGAGCCCGGCCGCTACATCGCGGGGCCCGCGGCGATCGGCGTCGCTTCGGTGATGGGTCGTGCCGAGCGTGAGGGGCTTTGGTGGTATTACCTCGATGATGGTTTGTACGGATCCTACAGTGGGCAGCTGTTCGACCATGCCCGCTATCCGATCGAGACGCTCAAGCGCGGTAAGCGTCACCCTTCGGTATTGGCGGGTCCGACCTGCGACAGCATCGACGTGATCTCGGAGAACATCTTGTTGCCCGAGCTTGAGCCAGGCGATCTGATCGTCGGACGTGCGATGGGTGCTTACACCTGGGCGAGCGCGTCGGAGTTCAACTTCTTTCCGAAGGCTACCGTGGTGTCGGTGAACTCGAATCGAAACGATCGCGGCAGCGTGCTCACGATCGAGCGCTAGATGCAGCTGCACTCGGGCGACTTCGTGGCGGGCGCCGCCTCGGCGCGAGGTGTGGCGATCGTCATCGATGTTTTTCGTGCCTGTTCATTGATCGCCCATGCGCTGGCGGCAGGTGCCGAGCGCGTCGTGCCGGTGGCCGAGGTCGAGGTTGCTCGGGCGATGAAGTCGGCGGATCCGAAGGCGTTGCTCGTCGGCGAACGTCATGCGCGCAAGTTGGCCGGTTTCGATTGTGGCAATTCGCCAACCGAGGTTCTGCGCGAGCCTCTGCACGGTAGAACCGTGATCCATACGACCCACGCCGGCACCCAGGGTCTAACAGCCGCGTTCGCGGTCGCCGATCGAGTGTTCACGGGCGCGCTCGTCAATCTGTCGGCGACGATCGCGGCAGTGCGGGCGTTGCAGCCTCGCGAAGTGACCATCGTCGCAATGGGCCACGAAGCGCGCGAGCGGTGCGTCGAAGATGATCTTTGCCGTGAGGCGTTACTCGCAG
>JALRHE010000248.1 GCA_023253235.1 Steroidobacteraceae bacterium | reverse complement strand
GCGATCAACATGAACACCGATCCCAGGAAGGTGTAGAGGAAAAACTTGATCGTCGCGTATACGCGCCGCGGACCACCCCAGATTCCGATGATCAAGAACATCGGAATCAGCATCGCTTCCCAGAAAAAATAAAACAGCAGCGCATCGAGCGCCGAGAACACGCCGACCATCAAGCCTTCCAGGATGAGGAAAGCCGCGAAGTACTGCGACGCGCGCTGTTCTATCACCGTCCAGGCCGCGATCAGGATCGGCACGGTGATGAACGTTGTGAGCAAAATCAGCGGCAGCGAGATGCCATCGACGCCCAAGTGATACGTGGCGTTGAAGGCCGGAATCCAAGGCAGCTGCTCGACGAACTGGAACGAGGCCGTAGAGGTATCGAAGCCCTGATACAAGGGAATCGACAGAGCGAGCGCCACGAGCGAGGTCGCGAGTGCAACCCAGCGTCCGAATGCCACCCGTGACTCGCCGAGGGCGAGCACGACGAGGCCGCCGACGATCGGCAACCAGACGAGTAGCGACAACAATCCTGAATCCTGCATGGTCATTTTCCGCCGAACATCACGCGAGGATCAGGAACCAGGCCAGCAGCATCGCAAGGCCTATGGTCATCCAGAACGCGTAGGAATAGAGATAACCCGTTTGCACTCGACGCACGACACCCGCAAGGGTCGCCACCAACTGCGCTGATCCATTGACGAGCGCACCATCGATGACCGCTTGGTCGCCCGCCTTCCAGAAGACGCGACCGAGCAGACGACTGCCGGCCGACAACACGTTCTCGTTGAACCAGTCAAAGTAATACTTGTTGTCGAGCACCCGACGTACCGGCGCCAAAGCGTTGGCGATACCGGTGGCAGCGCTCGGGTTCTTGAGCACGAAGTACCAGGCGGCGACGACGCCCGCGAGCGCGAGCCACAACGGCGGATGCTTCACCGCCTCGAGTGCGAACGAGGCCGGATCGTGGAAGTGTCCCGACAACACACCCAACACGTCGTTTTCCGGCAGCACCTGTATCGCCTCACCAAAGAAACCACCGAAGAGTATCGGCTGTACCGTGAGGTAACCAATCGCAAGCGACGGGATCGCAAGCAGCACGAGCGGTAGCGTCACCACCCACGGGCTCTCGTGCGGCGTTCCGCCATGATGTCCGTGATCATCGTGCGCATGGTCATGACTCGCGTGCGCGCCCTCACCCGCCGCCCAGCGCGGCGCCCCGTGGAACGTCATGAAGATCATTCGGAAAGTGTAGAACGCCGTCACAAAAACGCCGATCAACACACACCAGTAGGCGTAGGTGGCACCCCACCGATCGGCCTCATGTACCGACTCGATAATGAAATCTTTGGAGTAGAAGCCGGAGAGAAACGGAGTGCCGATCAGCGCGAGCGCGCCCACCCAACAAGTGATCGCCGTGATCGGCATCACCTTGGCGAGACGGCCCATCTTGCGCATGTCCTGCTCGTGGTGCATCCCGATGATCACCGAACCGGCAGCGAGGAACAGCAGCGCCTTGAAGAACGCATGCGTCATCAAGTGGAAGATGGCCGCGCCATAAGCCGAGGCTCCAAGCGCCACCGTCATGTAACCGAGCTGCGAGAGCGTCGAATACGCCACGACCCGCTTGATGTCGTTGTTGACGATACCGAGGAAGCCCATAAAGAGCGCCGTCGTGGCGCCGATGACGAGCACGAACGAGAGTGCGACCTCACTTTGCTCGAAAAGCGGCGAGAAGCGCGCAACCATGAAGATACCCGCGGTCACCATCGTGGCGGCGTGGATGAGCGCCGAAATCGGCGTCGGGCCTTCCATCGAATCCGGCAACCAGACGTGCAACGGAACCTGCGCCGATTTACCCATGGCTCCGATGAAGAGCAGGATGCAGATTAGCGTGATGGCCGAGACCGTCCAGGTATCGCTTAGCGCGAACTCGGCGGCAGCCAACATCGGAGCGGCCTCGAAGGCTGCGCGGTAATCAAGCGAACCCGTGTAGTAGACGACACCCGCGATACCCAGCACGAAGCCGAAATCGCCGACGCGGTTGACGAGAAACGCCTTCATGTTCGCGAAGAT
>JALRHE010000083.1 GCA_023253235.1 Steroidobacteraceae bacterium | reverse complement strand
CTCGGCATAGGCGATGAAGCGTCGGAACGGCAGCGGATCGGCGTAGCGCACGGTTACGAGCGCATCGCCCGCGAGGATATAGGTGACCTGCGTATTCTCTGGCCGTTCTGTATCGAGCTTGGTGACGACGGTCGCCGTCATATAGAGCGAGCCTTCGTCCTCGTACAAGCGATTCGAACTCTCGATTTCGCGCATTTCATCGCGCGTCGGAATGCTGATACCGAGTTTGCTTTCGACCGATTTGATTTCGTCTGCAGTCGGGTTCAATAGGTCGAACCACAGCGGCGCACTGCCAGAGGTAGCCGCATCGACACCGCGGGAGTGAAGCCCCGTGGTGTCCAGGAAGAAATGGTGAATCATGCGCGCCGGTGTCGATCCGCGCGCAACGAACTCAGCGACGCTTCTCGGCGTTCGCGAGATCGTTGATCAGGTTCAACATCTGCGGGATGCCTCCCGCCATGCCGACATCGGTGGAGTACTTACCGTTGATCGCCATGAACGGCGTGCCTTCGGCTCGATAACGACGCACGATTTCATCGGCTTGGCGCAGGCGGGTGTTGACCCACATGGAGTTCCAAGCGTCGGTGAAGGCCTTTTCTGCGATGCCATTCTGCTTGGCCCAAGCGAGCATGACAGGCAGTGTCGAGGCTTCATCACGACCGAGAAGTCCGTTGCCACCGCGGTGGATCGTCTCGAAGACCTTGGTATGCAGACGGTCGTCTTCCTTCAGCGCTTGCAGCGTGTAGTAGAGACGCGCGTGCAACTTCGCACCGGCATTCCAAGTTACCGGGACACGTACGAATTCAACGTTAGCTGGTTTCGATTTTTTCCAGGTTTCGAGGTAGGGGTCGAGCACGAAACAGTGCCCGCAGCCGTACCAAAAGATTTCGATGACTTCGATTTTATCCGCGCCAACCGTCGTCGGTTGCGGTGGCGAGATAACCCGATAGTGACGTCCGGCTTGCCACTTGCCCGCGGGCAAGTTTTGTTGAGCGAAGACGGGCGTCGTTACGACGGCTGCAACCGCCAACAGCAAGGAAAGAAAGCGCGCTCGAATGATCATCGATCTGTTCTCCGATGCGATCCGATCAGCGCAGGCCCTGGATATAGCTCGCGAGGTTGCGCATGTCTTCTTCGGTCAGTCGTTTGGCGATCGTCGCCATCATGTGACCATTGCGGGACTTGGTCGGTTCCCCGGTATTGACGTTGCGATAGCGCTGTTCGTTTTGATAGTCGAGCAGTTGCTTGACCGTGTAGACCGAGTGTTGCGCGCGCAACGCGGGGTAGGCGGCGCTCGTTGCACCGAGACCGACCGGTCCGTGACAAGCCTTGCACGAAGGAATGTTGCGAGCGCGATCACCACCGCGATAGAGCGCCTCACCGGCTTTGTAAGTCGCGGCGTCGGCTTCGAGGCCGTTCGGCGTTTGACGCGAGAAGTAAGCAGCGAGATCCGCAATGTCCTCGTCGGTCAGCGCGATCGCCATCGGCCACATCACCGCGTTGTTGCGATGACCGGCGCGGAAGATCGTGAGCTGCTCGGTGATGTAGGCCGCACTTTGCCCGGCCAGATTGGGCCATTCCGGGTTGACGCTGTTGCCATTCGGGCCATGGCAGGCCGTACAAACGGCGGCTTTGGTGGCACCCGCTTCGGGATTGCCGCGAGCCTCGACGGCGGGCGAGCAGAGGGTCGCCACGGCAAGGGCGGCGAGCAGGCGGATGCTGGAGTTGACGGTGAACATGTTCGGACGGCTCCGGACGGTCTGATTCGAGCGGAGGAGTTTACACTACCACCCGTTTCAGATGCCCTATCAGGCAGGCGGTTTCCGTGTCGCGTTTTCCCCATGTGGAGTTCTTGTTGAGTGTGGCTGCGCCGGTGCAGTTTCCGCCGGACGCGGGTGCGGAGGTCGCGATTGCCGGGCGGTCGAATGCAGGCAAATCCAGTGCGATCAACGCCATCGCCGAGCGCAAGGCGCTAGCCAGAACCAGTAAGACGCCGGGACAAACCCGGCTGCTCAACTACTTCGAGCTCGAAGAAAGTCACCGCATCGTGGATTTGCCAGGGTATGGCTACGCGGCCGTGCGCCCAGAGGAGCGGCGCAAGTGGGTACCGCTGATCGATGCTCTGCGGGCACGAACGAGTCTGAAGGGGCTTTGTCTGATCGTCGATTCGAGACGTGGGCTTCGAGATGAGGATTTTGGCCTCATCGAATGGGCTGATCCCACTCGGCGGGGCGTCCATGTACTGCTGTCGAAGGCCGACAAACTGAATCAGGCGGAGCGGGCGGCCGTTTTGAAAGACTCCCGCGCCCAACTCGGCAGCCTCGCGAGTGTGCAGGTGTTTTCCGCCCACTCCGGACTCGGGGTCAAGGAGGCCCAAACGGCCTTGGCGGCGCTGTGGGAGCGGGAAAAAAAGACCCCCGACAGCCCATAGGACTGCCGGGGGCAGACATAACCCGGCACAGGTCTTGAAGCCGGGACCCGCTCAGGGAGGGTAGAAGCGGGGAACGTGGAACGTTCGCTTAGGTAGACCGCACGGCTGCTGAAATAGTTCCGTCGCCGACGATAAAAATATCGTTATCGATCAGTGCTTTGGGACGTGGTTTATCCGTCACGATGTGGCTGACTCGCCACAGGCTTCAGTGGGCTTCGTCCCAGTTTCGACCGACGCCGATGTCCACCTTGAGCGGAACTTTCAGGGCATCGCCACCTGCCGCGACCATGGCCGTGCGTACGGCCTCGCGGACTTGCTCGACCGCCGTCTCGGCGACTTCGAGTACGAGCTCATCGTGAACCTGCATGATCAGCTTCGTGGTCCCGTTGGACTCATGACGGCACCAACGATCGACAGCGATCATGGCGAGTTTGATGAGGTCGGCCGCAGTACCCTGCATCGGCGCGTTGATGGCGCTGCGCTCGGCGTATTGCTGCATCGCACGGTTTCGAGAGCGGATATCCGGCAGATACAGGCGGCGGCCAAAAACGGTTTCGACATAGCCGAGTTCGCGAGCCTGTTCGCGAGTGCGATCCATGTAGGCCTTCACACCCGGGTAGCGAGCAAAATACAGCTCGACGTAGCGCTGTGCTGAGCTTCGATCGATACCGAGTTGTCGAGCGAGCCCGAAAGCCGACATGCCATAGATCAAGCCAAAGTTGATCGCCTTGGCTGAACGTCTTTGATCGGGCGTGACATCCTCGAGCGCCACATCGAACACTTCGGCCGCCGTTGCTTGGTGTACGTCGCGGTCCGCAGCAAAAGCCGCGAGCAAACCCGTATCACCCGACAAGTGGGCCATGATCCGCAATTCGATCTGCGAGTAATCCGCTGCGAGCAGCAGTGATCCCGGCGGCGCGATGAAAGCTTGGCGGATACGCCGACCTTCCGGCGTGCGGATCGGAATGTTCTGCAGGTTCGGGTCGGTCGACGAGAGCCGACCGGTTTGTGCGACGGCTTGGTGATACGACGTGTGGATGCGGCCCGTCTTTGGATCAGCCTGCAGCGGCAGTTTTTCGGTATAGGTGCTGCGCAATTTCGCGATGCTGCGATAGTCGAGGATCAATTGCGGCAATTTGTACGACTCTGCCAATTCTTCGAGTACATCCTCTGCAGTCGACGGCTGGCCAGTCGGCGTTTTGCGCAGTACCGGAATCTGCATTTTCTCGAACAGAATCTGCTGCAGTTGTTTTGGCGAGTCGACATTGAATTCGACGCCCGCTTCCTGGTGTGCGGCTGCCTGTAACTCGGCGGCACGGTGCGCCAGTTCGCTGCTCTGCACTCGAAGCATCTCGCGATCGATCAGAACGCCATAGCGCTCCATGCGTTGCAGGACGGCAACGAGGGGCTGTTCAAACTGCTCATACAGTTTTTTGAGCAGCGGCTCATGATCGATTGCCGGCCACAACGTACGGTGCAAACGCAGCGTGATATCGGCATCTTCGGCTGCATACTCTGCAGCCCTTTCGATCGATACCTGACTGAACGGAATCTGCTTAGCTCCCTTGCCGGCGACATCTTCGTAGTGAATGGTTTTGATGCCGAGATAGTTCTCGGCGGCAGAATCCATGTCGTGTCGCGTCGCGACACTGTTCCACACGTACGACTCGAGCATCGAGTCGTACGCCATACCGCGCAGTTCTATGCCGTGATTGGCGAGTACGTGTGCATCGTATTTGAGATGGTGCCCGAGTTTGGCATGCCGTTCGCTCTCGAGCAGCGGCTTTAAGCGCGCGAGCACCGTGTCACGAGCGAGTTGCGTCGGTGCGCCGACATA
>JALRHE010000034.1 GCA_023253235.1 Steroidobacteraceae bacterium | reverse complement strand
TGCGGATGTTTCACCAACACTTTCCCGAGCGGCTCTTCGATGGTATCGAGGCACAGCGTGACGAGATTGGGATCGAACCCGCTTGCAGCCAACACCTCGCGACACTCACGCACCGCGATCGCCATGGGCAAAACACCGGTCGGGTGTGGTTTGACGATGACAGCGTTGCCGGTAGCCAGATTGGCCAACATCGCAGGATAGGCGTTCCATGTGGGGAACGTGGCGCAGCTGAAAACCACCGCCACACCACGTGGCATCAATCGATACGTCTTCTGCAGCGGGATGAGCGTGGAACCGAACTGCCGCTCCCATCGCGCGGAAGGCGTGATGTGGTTCATCGCGATCTGGGCATAAGCCAAGGCTTCGACGCCCCGATCGAGTGCGTTGGTTCCGCTGCCGGCATAACTCATCAGCGAACTTTGACCTGCGGTGTGCATCACCGCCTGCGCCGTATCGAACACTCGTTCGTACAATCGATCGACGATCTCCATGCAGACACCGAGACGCGCTTCGACCGACGCCGCGGCCCAGCGAGCCATGGCACGCGATCCCGCCGCGAACAGCGCATCCGGATCCGCTCGCGGGTAATCGATGCCGAGAGGCTGCTGCGTGTAAGGAGACACCTCCGCGCCCGCACGACCGATCGTACCGGGCTGGTCGAGCTCAAAAGATCGTCCGAGTGCCGCCGCATGACGCGCCCGGCCGGCTGCTTGCGCCTCCGCGCCGCCGCGATGCCGATCCGGTGTTTCGGAGAAGAGCGAAAAATATCGGCGGTCACGACACGCCACGACGGCCGCTTCGAGAGATGAACGATGCTTGTCGTAGAGATCGCGAGTCATTTCTTTGCCCGTCGCCATTCGAGTTCGTGCCGCCTCACGCCCTTGGACGTGGGCTCATCCGCTGCGAGAATCAATCGACGGCCTTGCAGGATCGGCGTGCGCCATTGCTCACTGCCGACCAAACCCGGATTCAGTGCGACCGTCACCTCATGCACGATGGTGCCTCGCGCGAGGCGCCACCGACCGGCGTAACTGAAGTAACCATCGAAGGCATCCGCTCGCTCGCGCAGACTGGCATCACGCGGATTCGGCTTCGCAAACGGCTCGCGTCCGGAGGCCATGATGTTGGCGCTCATATAGCCATCAGGCGTGTAGAGCAACAAACCGCTCGCGCCATCACCGAACGGCTCGGTGACCCGCCCGTCTTCATATGCGATGCGCCAACAGTGATACACCCAAGCGCCAACCAGATCGGCCCGCGTCATGAACCGAACACCGGATGCATCGCGGCGGCTCGATATTCCTCGGCGTATCGCGCCACGATTTTCTCGACGGGCTCGGCCGCGTGAATGTGGTTCACACCTTGGCCCGCCGACCAGATGTTCTTCCAGGCTTTGACCTGCTGTTGGGTATTCGAGAGATCCATCTTGTCCTTGCCTTGCAAGTTGTCGGGATCGAGCCCCGCCGCCACGATGCTCTCGCGCAGATAATAGGCTTCGGCACCGGTGAATACTTTGGTCAGCACCAGCTCCTCGAGCGATGCGCGGACGACCATGTCTTTGTAATCGCTGCTAGCTAAGCTCTCTTCGGCCACGATGAAGGGCGTGCCCACGTTGGCCAGATCTGCACCGATGAGCTCGGCTGCACGAACGGCACCGCCGGTGCCGATCGCACCCGAGAGCACGATGACGCCATCGAAGAATTCGCGAACCGCATCGACGAAAGCGAAGGGCGAAATCTTACCCGTGTGACCACCGGCGCCCGCCGAGACCAGCATCAATCCATCCACCCCGGCGGCGGCAGCCTTGCGTGCAAAGGCGAGATTACTGACATCAGCGAACACCTTCCCGCCGTAGGCATGGACCCGCTCGATCGCGGGGATTGGGCTACCGAGCGCGGTGATGACGAGCGGCGGTCGGTACTTCGTGATGAGATCGAGCTCGGCCGGCAAGCGCTCGTAGGAACTGTGGGTCACGAGATTGAGGGCCCAGGGACCGAGATATGGCGGTTGGTTGGCCGCCAATGCGCCGTGTCCATCGACGATGCGCTGTAGCCACTCGTCCAACACGTCGATCGTGCGGGCGTTGGGAGCCGGGAAACTACCGATGATGCCGGCTCGACAACACGCGAGCACCAAATCCGGCCCCGAGACCAAAAACATGGGCGCCGCGATCATCGGCAGACGCAGACCGGAAGCCCAGTCCCCCAGACGAACAACCCGGCGGAGCGACTCCGTATTTCCACTCATGGCCATCTCCCAATGACTTGCATAATGATACTATTCCGTGACGTATCACGGGGGCACTGATATGACGCAGCAGGTTTACATCCTCGGAGGGTACCAAACCGACTTCTCCGAAAATTGGGCTCGAAGCGGTCGCGAGATCGCCGATGGCATGCGCGAGGTCCTCGAGCAGGGTCTCGCCGCCACGCAACTTACGCCGCAGCAACTCGACACTGCCCACGTTGGCAACTTCGCCGCCGAACTGTTCTGCAATCAGGGTCATCTTGGCGGCGTGCTCGCCGCAGCCTTACCGGATCTCGCCGGCATCCCATCCTCGCGTCACGAGGGCGCCTGTGCCTCGGGCAGTCTTGCCGCCCTCGCCGCCGCAGCGGAAATCGAAGCCGGTCGCTATGGTTTGGCAGCCGTGGTCGGCATCGAACAAATGCGCAATGTGCCCGGCGATCAAGCCGCCAAATTGATCGGCGCCACCGCGATGTGGGCCGGTCACGAATGCGTCGATGTGAAATATCCCTGGCCGCACGTCTTTAGTGAACTCGCCGGTGAATACGATCGCCGTTACGGCCTGAAGGCGGAACATCTCGCGCGCATTGCCGAGATCAACTTCGGCAACGCCCGGAAGAACCCGAATGCGCAAACGCGTCGCTGGGAGTTCACCGAACAAAGCTTCCAACAAGACGACGTCGCGAATCCAGTCATCGACGGGCGCATGCGCAAACAGGACTGCGGTCAGATCAGCGACGGTGCGGCCGTCGTATTCCTCGCGAGCGAAGCAGTGGCGCGCGAGTGGGCACGAGAGCGCGGGCGTTCGCTGAATTCTTTGGCTCGCATCGCAGGCTGGGGCCATCGCACCGCCCCGATCACCTATCAAGCGAAAGTGAAGATGAGTGAAGGTCAGCCGTACATCTTCCCCTTCGTGCGCGCCACCATCACCGACGCGTTCCGTCGCGCGGGAATCAGCGGTGTCGAACAACTGAGCGGCATCGAGACGCACGACTGCTTCACGAGCACCGAGTACATGGCGATCGATCACTTTGGCATCACGCCGCCGGGCCAAAGCTGGCAAGCCATCGAAAACGGCGACATCGAAATCGGCGGTCGCATTCCGGTCAATCCGAGCGGCGGTCTCATCGGCCTCGGACATCCGGTCGGCGCGACCGGCGTTCGCATGCTGCTCGATTGCTACAAACAGGTCACCGGTACCGCCGGCGCTTACCAGGTTGATAACGCCGAGCGATTCGCCACTCTCAATGTGGGCGGCAGC
>JALRHE010000221.1 GCA_023253235.1 Steroidobacteraceae bacterium | reverse complement strand
GCATTAGCCAAGTTCGTATCACAGTCTAAAAGTAAAACTTTATGACCAGTATAAGAAAGCATTTGAGCAAACTTCAAAGCGACGCTTGTTTTACCAACACCACCTTTACCACTTGTGATTGCTACTGTTTTTGCAGTCTTTCTTGTTTGTGCTTGATCAAGACAATTCTCAAGCGTCTTTTGCGAGAACAGCCATTCCCTGGCCTTCAAAGTCAAAGAATCGGCTCAGAAGACGCGCGTCTCGGGCAACCAGCGCCATGCAGCGAGACCGATCACGATCGACAGCGCGAGTAGCAAAACGAATGGCGCATGCCAGCCAGCGGATTCGGTGATGAGACCGCCAAGATACGGTGAGATCGCCGTGCCCATCATCATCACGAGTGTCAGGTGGGCGAGCCCGCGCGCTAATCGCCAGTCGTTATAGATGTCGCCGAGCACGGCGCGAGCTACCGTCGTATTCGCTGCACAACCGATAGCTTGTACGGCACGCGCGAACACGAGCAACTCCAATGTCGGAGCAAAGGTTGCCAGAATCGAGCCAACGAAGAAAAACACCAAACCGCCGATGATTAGTGGTCGGCGCCCATACCGATCCGAGAGCGGTCCCGCCAGCGGAATGCCCGCGGCGAATGTGAACAAGAAGACACTAATGATTGCCTGCGTAGCGGCAGTCGTCGCACCGAACTCGTCACGGATCGCTGGCAACGCAGGGATCAGCAGCAGCGTCGAGATGGGCCCTAGTGCGCTCGATGCCGCCAGTAGTGCCAAAAGCCCGCGATCGGCTTTGCCCGACGCGGTGCCATCTGTAGATTCGGTCACGTCGCGAGGCCGCCCACGCAGACGTACTTCATCTCCGTGTATTCATCGATGCCATAGCGCGAGCCTTCGCGACCGAGTCCGGATTCCTTCATCCCACCGAACGGTGCGACCTCGGTCGACATCAAGCCCGTATTGACGCCGACGAGTCCATACTCGAGCGCTTCTTGTACGCGCCAACTGCGCGCGAGATCACGGGTGTAAAAGTAGGCGGCGAGACCGAATTCCGTATCGTTAGCCATACGAATGACATCGGCTTCGGTTTCAAATTTAAAAAGTGGCGCAACGGGCCCAAAGGTTTCTTCGCGCGCAACCCGCATCTGCGAGGTGACGTCGAGCAGGATGGTCGGTTCGAAGAAGGTGCCGCCCAGTGCGTGTGGCTTGCCGCCACAAGCTATGCGTGCGCCATGCTGAACGGCATCGGCGATATGCGCCTGCACCTTCTCGACCGCGCGCTGATCGATCAGAGGCCCCTGATCGGTGGGCCCCTGTAGGCCATCTCCGACACGAAGGGTAGATACTGCTTGCGCCAGTTTTGCCGCAAACGTCTCGTATACACCGCTTTGTACGTAGATTCGGTTTGCGCAGACGCAGGTCTGACCCGTGTTGCGGTACTTACTCGCCATTGCACCCTGCACAGCGGCATCGAGATCGGCATCGTCGAAGACGATGAATGGAGCATTGCCGCCCAATTCCATCGATACTTTCTTGACGGTATCGGCGCATTGCGCAATCAACTTCTTGCCTACAGCCGTCGAGCCCGTAAAGCTCAGTTTTCGAACCAGCGGATTGCGTGTCAGTTCGCCGCCGATCTGTTCGGCGTCGCCGGTGACGATATTGAAGACGCCGTCCGGGACGCCGGCGCGTTGTGCGAGCTCCGCCAATGCGAGTGCCGAAAAAGGTGTTTGCGGCGCTGGCTTACAAACGAAGGTACAACCCGCCGCCAAGGCGGGACCGAGTTTGCGGGTGATCATCGCGGCCGGAAAGTTCCAAGGCGTGATCGCTGCCGCGACGCCGACAGGTTGTCGTAATACCAGCACGCGCGAATCGGCGCGGAAAGTTGGAATGACATCGCCATAGATCCGTTTGCCTTCCTCGGCGAACCATTCTATGAACGATGCAGCATAGGCAATCTCGCCTTTCGACTCGGCCAAAGGCTTGCCTTGCTCGGCGGTCATGATGATGGCCAGGTCGTTCGTGTTGGCGATCATCAAGTCGGCGAAGCGACGCAGAATCGCCGCGCGTTCTTTGGCCGTTTTTCGTGACCAACTCGGTAAAGCGGCCGCCGCCGCTTCAATAGCCGTTCGGGTTTCGGCAGCGCCCATCACCGGCACTTCGCCAACGATGGTGCCATTGGCCGGATTGCGGATGGCAACACGCCGTCCATTGGCCGCCGCAGTCCAGCGACCTGCTATCCAGGCTTCTTGCTTGAGCAATGAAGAGTCGTCGAGTTTCATGCTGCTTTGATCCCGTAACGAGCGCGATACGCCTCGAGCGCGGCGCGTTGTTCAGCTGGTAGGTCACTGGCAATCAGGTCCGCTAAGGTCAGCAGACTGACGCAACGTAAACCGAACTGCTGTTCCACCTCTTGTACTGCCGAGTGATCGCCAGCACCGCGTTCTTGTCGATCGAGCGCAAGTAAGACTGCGACGGGCTCCGCGCCGGACTTTTTGATCAGATCGACCGACTCTCGAATGGCCGTTCCGGCGGTGATGACGTCATCGACAATCACGACGCGTCCGGCGAGCGGCTGCCCCACGATCAGTCCGCCCTCGCCATGATCTTTGGCTTCCTTACGATTGAACGACCAAGGGGCGCGGATACCGTGATGTTCCGCCAAGGCCACGGCGGTCGAAGCAACGAGCGGGATGCCTTTGTAGGCGGGACCAAAGAGCATGTCGTAGCTCACGCCGGACTGGACCAAGGCAGCGGCATAACACTGACCCAGAATCGCTAGTGCCTCGCCGTCGTTGAACAGCCCTGCATTGAAAAAGTAGGGGCTTTCACGTCCCGATTTGAGGGTGAATTTCCCGAAGCGGAGAGCGGTGCGGGCGAGGGCGAGGTCGATGAATCTGCGTTGGTAGGGCTGCATGTCGCTATCATACCGCCGTGCGCGTCATCACTCTGAATGCCAATGGGATCCGGTCCGCTGCGAGCAAAGGTGCTTTCGTCTGGTTGCGCCAGCAGAGCGCCGATGTCATCTGTTTGCAGGAGACCAAAGCGCAAGAGCACCAGTTGGCGGGTCATGACGTCGATTTGGAGGGCTATTACCGCTACTTCTTCGATGCCGAGCGACCCGGGTACTCGGGAGTCGCACTGTATTGCAGAACCAAGCCCGACGAGGTGATTCGCGGATTCGGCGTACCGGAGTTCGATCGAGAGGGTCGCTACCTCGAAGCTCGCTTCGGCCAACTGGCGGTGGTTTCCTTGTATCTCCCCTCCGGCTCCTCGGGTCCGGAGAGACAAGCGTCCAAGTTTCGCTTTCTCGATGCCTTCATGCCGCATCTGCAGCAGCTCAAGCGTCGCAAGCAGGACTACATCCTTTGCGGCGATTGGAATATCGCCCATCGCGAGATCGATCTGCGTAATTGGAAGTCGAACCAGAAGAATTCGGGTTTCCTTCCGGAGGAGCGCGCTTGGCTGGATGAACTGTTCGGATCGACCGGTTTCGTCGATGCTTTCCGTGAGGTAAACGACCAGCCGCATGAATACACCTGGTGGTCCAATCGTGGACAAGCGTGGGCGAAGAATGTGGGTTGGCGCATCGACTATCAGATCGTGAGTCCGCGCTTGGCGGGCACCGCGAAGTCGGCCTCGATCTATAAGGCTGAACGCTTCTCCGATCACGCGCCACTCACACTCGACTATCAACTGTGATCAAGCCTTACTTCGCCCGGGAATCTTTGGCCGCGTTTTTCGTCGGTATTTCCTCGGGATTTCCGTACGCCTTGATCGGCGCGACGTTGACCACCCGACTTGCACAGGATGGTATCGACAAGCGCGCAATCACCGCGTTCGCGTTGGCTTTTCTCGTCTACAACCTCAAGCCTTTGTGGGCTTGGGTGGTCGATGGTGTCCGCCTGCCGTTGATCGGTCGCCTCGGCCAACGCGTTTCCTGGATGCTGTTCTCTGGGCTGCTCGTCATGGCGGCCACCTTTAACTTGGCTCTCGTCGATCCTGCGGCAAGCTTGCAGGCTACGATCGTAGCTGCGGTGTTACTCGGTGTAGCCGGAGCCACTTACGACATCGTCATCGATGCCTATCGCATCGAGACCTTGCAGCCACACCAACTCGGCATCGGTGCTGGTATGTCGCAGTATGGTTGGCGCATCGGCTCGGCTGCGGCTGGTGCGGTCGCTTTGCTCGTTGCAGCGCGTGAAGGTTGGACAGCGGCATACATGATCTGCGCTGCATTCGCGTTACCCGCCATGTTCACGGCATTGACTCTCGGTGAGCCGGTGCGACGAGAGGTCTTGTCAGAGCGACGTGATCTGGTTTCTACGTGGCGCGCGATCGAGGGGCCTTTTCGAGAATTTCTGCAACGACCGGGTGCAGGTCTCGTGTTGGCATTTGTGTTGGTGCACAAAGTTGGCGATACGCTGGCGAATTTGACCTTCCGCTTGTTATTCGACGACCTTGGCTACACCAATGATGAGATTGCCGTTTATGACGTCGGTGTTGGTTTTTGGGCATTTCTCGTCGGCATTTTCGTTGGTGGCTTGATCTTCGGTCGCTGGGGGTTGCAGCGCTCGGTGCTCTTGGCGCTCGTTTTGATGGCCATCTCTAATTTGTCTTTCGCTGGTTTGGCGGCCGTGGGGCACAGCAACCTAGGGCTCGCTGCTGCGATCGGTTTTGAGAATTTCGCCAGCGGCTACGGTGGTGTCGTGGTCGTGGCATATTTCTCGGCGCTCTGTAACTTGCGATTCACGGCGGCGCAATACGCGCTCATCTCGGCGGCTGCCAGTGTCATCGGTCGCGTCTTGACCGGAACGACAGCCGGCTCCTTGATCGAGTCGATTGGTTACGTCGATTTCTATTTGCTCACGACATTGGCGGCACTACCAGGTGTTTTACTCTTCATCTTCATGATGCGTCGTGGGCTCGTGGAAGAATCCTTAGGTAGCGCCGGACGGACTCGCTCGTGACGCAGCGCTTGTGCCGCCTTGCCGATCTCGAGGCAACTGGTAGCGTCAGCTTTCAGGTGGGCGAAGGTGATTGGCCTCTGCGCGGATTTGTCGCGCGTCTTCCCGATGGCAGCGGCCTTCGAGCCTGGGTCAACCGCTGCCCGCACGCTCGTCATCCGCTCGATTTATTGCCGGGCCGATTTCTGACGGCCGATGGGCAGTGGATCCAATGCTCCTCGCACGGCGCGCTTTTTGCGCCCGACTCGGGTATCTGTGTGGCAGGCCCCTGCGTTGGCAAGGGTTTGCAGCCGGTACCGATCACGGTGGCGGGCGATGAAATCAGACTGGCCGAGTCATCGCCGAACGGCGACAATGCGCGCCGCTCACCATGATCGAATCCTTCCTCAAATTTTTCGTCGTGTTCTTCCTCGTGGTCGAACCGATTTCGCTCGTCCCGGTGTTTGCGAGTCTGACCGAAGGCGCGAGCGCCCAGTATCGCCGCCGTATGGCGATCAAGTCCGTCATCGTGGCGGGCTTGATCATCCTCGGCTTTGCGTTGAGTGGGGCTGCTTTCCTGAGCGCCATGGGTATCAGTGTCGATTCATTCCGCATTTTCGGTGGCTTGCTCTTATTCCTCGTCGCGCTCGAGATGGTGTTTGCGCGCGAGTCGGGAACGCGAACCTCAACGGACGAGCAGGCAGAGAGTCGACGCCGTGCCGATATCTCCGTGTTCCCTTTGGCGTTCCCGTTCATGTCGGGACCTGGCGCCTTGACGACGATCCTGCTGTGGTTCGGCCCGGTCTCCGTGATCGATCAGCCCGTATTGTTTGCCGCGCTATCGGCAGCAGCGCTGCTCGTTTTGGTGATTTCTTTGGGCATGATGCTAGCGGCAGGCCCGCTCATGCGTTTGCTCGGCGCGACAGGCACCAACGTGGTCAACCGCCTGCTCGGTGTGATTTTGGGTGCGCTCGCCGTGCAGTTTATCGTCGATGGTATCCGTGCGAGTTTCGGCATCACGCTCTAAAGCGACACGCGTCGAAACGAGAGATCCCATACGCCATGGCCAAGCCGTTGCCCTCGCTTTTCGAAGCGGGTCAGCGCACGCCACGCAGGACGTGGCACGAAACCATCGCTGCCACCTAGCTCGTCGCTGCAATTGGAGAAATCGGGGCTTGCGCCGATGACCTCGCGCATTTGTAGAGCATAGGGCTCCCAATCGGTCGCCAGCTGTAGTAATCCACCCGTCTTGATTTTCCGCGCCAACAAATCGACGAATGGGGTTTGGATCAGACGGCGTTTGTGATGTCGCTTCTTGTGCCAAGGGTCGGGAAATAGGATCAGCACTTCCGACAACGACGAATCCGCCAGACGCTGTTCTAACACTTCGACGGCGTCATGGCAGATCACTTTCAGGTTGCGCAGACCCAGTTCCTTGGCCTGCAACAGGGCATGGCCAACGCCCGCTCGATGCACTTCGATTCCGACGAAATCTCTCGTCGGATCCTGGCGTGCGTACTCCACCAAGTTATCGCCATTACCGAAGCCGATCTCGACGACCTTGTCGGCAGCGCGACCAAAGATATCGGTCAACTCAAGTTTCTCGCGTTGGTCGGGGTCGATATCGATTCCGAAGGCAGGCCAATCGACTTCGAGGGCGCGGCGCTGTGCCTCCGTCATTCGGCCTGCGCGCAGTACGAAACTGCGGATTCGGCGGTGTGTTTGCTCTGACATGGTGCAATTATGACAGCCGACCGCATTCAGGACTTGCGTCGGCGGCTTGCACTTGCGAAAGTTCGGCCCCGGTTCATTCCGTCCGACTTTAAGGATTCTCCGAGCCATGCCTGATCTCGCCCATGCCGAAGTTCTGCGGTACAACGCCGGTGGTAAAGAATTCGCGAGCTACCTTGCTTCCGATCCTGCGCGTACGGGCAAACGTCCTGGCATCATCGTGCTACCGGAGTGGTGGGGTCTGAACGACTACTTGCGCCGTCGCGCTCGCGAACTGGCGGGGCTCGGATTTGTAGCGATGGCGACCGACGTCTACGGCGATGGTCGCGAGGCAGCCGACTCCGCCGAGGCGGGCCAACTCATGGGCGGACTGTTCGCCGATATCCCCTCGTTGAACGCTCGTCTGCAGGCTGCTTACGACCAATTGCGCGCGCATCCTCTGGTGGATCCGGATCGCATCGGTGCCATGGGCTATTGCTTAGGCGGTGCGCTGTCGTTGCACATGGGGCGTCTCGGTATTCCACTGAAGGGCGTGGCGAGCTTCCATGGCGCGCTGACTCGTGCGCACGAGGCGAAGCCAGGCGAGTTCAAAGCAGCCGTGCTCATTTGCCACGGCGAGGCCGACGGCATGGTGCCGGCAGAAGATCAGGCAAATTTCCGCAAGGAAATGGAACAGTTGGGCGTCGATTACCAGTTCAATTCCTACCCGGGTGCGAAGCACGGCTTCACCAACCCGGAAGCGACCGAGAAGGGTAAAAAATACAACCTGCCGCTCGCGTACGACGAAAAGACCGATCGTCAGTCCTGGGAAGACATGAAGTCCTTCTGGGCGAAGGTGTTTCGCTGAGGTAGATCGATCATTCGTCGAAGCGTAGGTGCTTGACGCTTTTGCCGTGACGGCGAATCAGGCGCAGCGCTTCGATGCCGATGCGGATATGACGTTCGACGAAAACGTCCGTCACCACTCGGTCCGAAGCCTCGGTTTTGACGCCTTCGGGAATCATGGGCTGATCGCTCACTAGTAGCAAAGCGCCGGACGGGATCGAGTTGGCGAAGCCTGCGGCAAAAATCGTTGCTGTTTCCATGTCGATCGCCATGCAGCGAGTTTTGCGCAAGTATTCTTTGAACTCGTCGTCGTGTTCCCAAACGCGCCGATTGGTCGTATAGACCGTGCCGGTCCAGTAGTCACAGTCCAAATCGCGGATCATGGTCGAAACGGCTCGCTGCAAACTGAATGCGGGCAGTGCAGGGACTTCCGGTAACAGATAATCGTTCGATGTTCCTTCGCCACGAATGGCTGCGATCGGTAGCACGAGATCACCGATCTGGTTCTTCCGTTTCAAACCGCCGCATTTGCCGAGAAGTAACACCGACTTCGGTGACACCGCCGAGAGCAAATCCATCACGGTGGCGGCATTGGCGCTACCCATGCCGAAGTTGATCATCGTAATGCCATCGGCGGTCGCATTTGGCATGGGGCGATTCGTGCCGCGGATCTCGGCGCCAGTCATCCTCGAGAACAACTCGAGGTAATGCCCGAAGTTGGTGAGCAGGATGTGTTGTCCGAAGTCCTCAAGGGCCGAGCCCGTGTAGCGGGGGAGCCAGTTATCGACTATTTCTTTCTTGGTTTT
>JALRHE010000225.1 GCA_023253235.1 Steroidobacteraceae bacterium | reverse complement strand
AAGTCAATGAAATCAACGATCTACCAACACCACCTCCGCGCCAGTGCTAGCTTTTCGTACCGTCACTTATTGCACTGAAAACGAGGAGACCCCGGCTACGGTTGCGTGCCGGTTGCGACACCGCAGGTGATGTGGTCGTTGCCTCGTCTCTTGCTCGATCCGGACAGTCCGCTCTCGATGCCAGCCTCGGCCATGTCGGCGATGCTGCCGTGGCTGTGGCGATTCGTCCGCGCATCAAGCACGTCTGCTGCGACGGCCAGCGCACGAGCGCTCGCCCCGTTGCTTGCGCAGGCAGCCCCCGCGTGGGAGCGACGATGGGCCACACTGGACTGCGAGGACATCATTCGACGCGAGGGCTCCCTCTACCTCTACCAAGGGCCGCCGTCGATCGACGCCTTCGACTTCCGCTTGCGCGCCAAGCATGGCGTGAAGCAGGAGACATTGTCACCCGCCGAAGTGAGCCACCTCGAGCCTGCGCTCGCACCGCTGAATCGGCATGGCATCTTCTTCCCGGACGCCATGCACCTCGCTTCTCCAGCAACGCTGATGCAGCGCATGGCGGCCGCAGCCGAGCGACGCGGGGCGCACCAGCTGCGAGCGCGCGCGGTTCGCTTGCATGGCGACAAGTCCGGTATCACGCTCGAACTCGAAGGAAATGGCGAAGTGCAGCGTGTGCGTGCGAGACAAGTGGTCATCGCTGCCGGAGCGCACTCTCTCGACCTGGCTCGACAGGCTGGGGAGGCTGTGCCCTTGGACACGGAGCGCGGCTATCACGTCGAATATGCCGTCGATCCCCTGCCCGTCCGTCGCCCCGTCTGCCCGGTCGAGCGCGGGCTGTATGCCACGCCCATGGCCGGCCGGCTGCGAGTAGCAGGGTTGGTCGAATTCGGCGGAACCGCTCGCTCCGCGGATCCGAAACGCTGGGATCAGCTGGATCGCGGCGCGCGAACACTCTTCGGGTCATTGCCGGAGCCGACTTCGCGATGGATGGGGTTTCGGCCGTCAATGCCCGACTCGGTACCCGTGATCGGCCGCGCTCGCGGCGTGCCAGGGGTCGTGCTTGCTTTCGGCCACGGACACCTCGGGCTGACGCTGGCCGCCGTCACTGCCGGACTGGTCGCCGATGAGCTCGCAGGACGATCCGTCGCGCACGCGCTGGACGTGTATTCGCCGCGTCGCTTCGACCGATGACCTGAAAGGGATGACACATGGCATACGCTCACACGATCTCGAACCGCGTGTACCGCTTCGCCGACCTGACGACGCTGCTCGCCAAGGCCACGCCCGAGCGCTCCGGCGACCAGCTCGCGGGCATCGCGGCCGAATCGGATAAAGAGCGCATGGCCGCGCGCGTCGCGCTCGCCGATCTGCCCCTGCGAACGTTCCTGGACGAGCAGATCGTGCCCTACGAGGTCGACGAGGTGACGCGCCTGATCGTCGACACGCACGATGCGCCCGCCTTCGCACCGATCGCGCACCTGACGGTTGGCGGCTGGCGGGACTGGTTGTTGTCGGAGCATGCGACGCCCGATGCACTCGCCGCCCTGGCGCCCGGCCTCACACCCGAGATGGTCGCGGCAGTGAGCAAGCTGATGCGCAACCAGGACCTGATTGTCGTAGCGCGCAAGTGCCGTGTCGTCACACGGTTTCGCAACACACTCGGTCTGCCTGGTCGACTTGCGGTCCGCCTGCAGCCCAACCACCCGACCGACGATTTGCGCGGCATCGCCGCATCGATGCTCGACGGCCTGTTGTACGGCAGCGGCGACGCAGTCATCGGCATCAATCCGGCAAGCGACAGCACGGCCGTGCTTGGCTCGCTCGTGAAAATGCTCGCCGAGGTGATCGAACGCTACGAGATCCCGACGCAGAGTTGCGTGCTCACGCACGTGACCAACACGATGCGCATGATCGAAGCCGGTGTGCCGGTTGATCTGGTGTTTCAGTCGGTGGCCGGGACCGAGCAAGCCAACAAGGGCTTCGGCATCAACCTGGCGTTGCTGCGCGAAGCCAACGATGCGGCGCGTTCGCTCAAGCGCGGAACGGTCGGCGACAATGTCATGTACTTCGAGACCGGGCAAGGCTCGGCACTCTCGGCCGGCGCCCATCATCGTGTCGATCAACAAACGCTCGAGGCGAGGGCCTACGCGGTCGCACGCGAGTTCGAGCCATTGCTGGCCAACACGGTCGTCGGCTTCATCGGGCCCGAGTACCTGTACAACGGCAAGCAGATCATCCGCGCCGGACTCGAAGACCACTTCTGCGGCAAGCTCCTGGGCCTGCCGATCGGCTGTGACATCTGCTACATTTACGTGTCGCCGAGGCTCGCGTGCCTCAGACGATCCGCGATGGTCCCCAGGGCCGCGCGTGCCATTCGGCGAGAAAGTTCGAGTTCTTACCCAGGAGACCCCATGCCTACCAAACCCGACGACGTTCTTCC
>JALRHE010000209.1 GCA_023253235.1 Steroidobacteraceae bacterium | reverse complement strand
GTTCGCGCCAAGCCGCAGGTCACGCGTTTCAAAGGCTTGGGTGAAATGAACCCCTCGCAGCTGCGCGAAACCACCATGGATCCGCGTACGCGACGGCTAGTGCAGCTGACGCTCGATGCGGCTGATCAGACCGATTCTTTGATGGACATGTTGCTCGCCAAGAAACGCGCGGCCGATCGCCGCGAATGGCTCGAGCAGAAGGGGAATCTCGTGCAGGTGAGTATCTGATGGCCAAGACCCAAATGAGCCTCGAGGGCGTCGAGCGACAACCGCTACGCGCCTTCACCGAGAAGGCCTATCTCGAGTACTCGATGTACGTCATCCTCGATCGCGCGCTGCCGGCGATCGGCGATGGGTTGAAGCCTGTGCAACGCCGCATCATCTATGCGATGAGCGAGCTCGGGCTCTCGGCCGTCTCGAAGCACAAGAAATCCGCGCGCACCGTCGGTGACGTGATCGGCAAGTTCCATCCGCACGGTGATTCGGCGTGCTACGAAGCGATGGTGCTGATGGCACAGCCTTTTGCGTATCGGTACACCGTCGTCGATGGGCAGGGTAACTGGGGTTCGCAGGACGATCCGAAGTCGTTCGCCGCGATGCGTTACACCGAAGCGAAACTCACGCGTTACGCCGAGGTTCTGCTCAAAGAGCTCGGTGAAGGCACGACCGACTGGGTGCCGAATTTCGACGGCACGATGGAAGAGCCGACGGTATTGCCCGCGCGCATGCCGAATCTGCTGCTCAACGGCACGACCGGCATTGCGGTTGGTATGGCCACTGACATTCCGCCGCATAACTTGCGCGAAGTGGCCAACGCTTGCATCCACTTGCTCGAAGAGCCCGAGGCCAATACTCGCGCTCTGATGAAGTTCGTCAAGGGCCCTGATCTGCCGACGGGTGCTGAGATCATCTCGCCGCGCTCCGACCTCGTCGATTTCTACGAGAAGGGCACTGGCAGCTTCAAGGCCCGCGCGATCTATGTCATGGAAGATGACTGCATCGTCATCGAGGCACTTCCTTGGCAGACCTCGGGCTCGAAAGTACTCGAGCAAATCGCCGAGCAGATGCGCGCCAAGAAGTTGCCGATGGTCGAAGACTTGCGCGACGAGTCGGATCATGAGAATCCGACGCGCCTCGTGATCGTGCCGAAGGGCCGCAAGGTCGATGTCGAGCAGTTGATGGCGCACTTGTTCGCCACGACCGATCTCGAGCGCAACTACCGCGTCAACCTGAACGTGATCGGCCTCGATGGTCGACCGAAGGTGATGGGGCTGCGCGAGATTCTGAGCGAGTGGCTCAAGTTCCGTATCGGCACCGTACGCCGTCGTCTCGAGTGGCGACTCGACAAAGTCACGCGTCGATTGCACATCCTCGATGGATTGCTGGTTGCTTACCTCAATCTCGATGAGGTGATCCGTATCATCCGGCGCGAGGACGAGCCGAAGCCGGTATTGATGAAGCGCTTCAGTTTGAGCGAAGAGCAGGCCGAAGCGATCCTCGAAACGAAGTTGCGGCACCTCGCCAAGCTCGAGGAGATGAAGATCCGCGGCGAACAGGCGGAGCTCGCCGCCGAGCGCGATGATCTTCAATCGATCCTCGGCAGTGAGAAAAAGCTGCGCAAGCT
>JALRHE010000190.1 GCA_023253235.1 Steroidobacteraceae bacterium | reverse complement strand
AGGAGGACCTCGCACGGACTCGGCGTCAGTTACAGGCTTTGGAGTCGACCATCGATCGCGCGGCTCTCGATGCTCAAGGGCGTCTGTCGTACGACATCTTCGCAATGAATGCCAAGCGCGATATCGCGCGCGACGAATGGCGCTACCATCGTTATCCCTTTGATCAGATGAACGGCTTGCAGGCGCAAATCCCTGCGTTCTTGATCAACTCGCATCGTGTTCAGTCCGTATCCGATGCCGAAGCCTATATTTCTCGTTTGCGTGGTGTGGCATCGCGCCTCGATCAGGCGATGACGAATGCCGACAAGGCAGAGAAGAACGGCGCTTTGCCGCCGGCATTCGTCTTTCCTTATGTGATCTCGGATGCGGCGAACATCATCAAAGGCGCGCCTTTCGATGAATCAGGTCAAGACAGCCCATTGTGGGCGGATATCAACGGCAAGATTGCGGCGATCGAGACGGACGCCGCGACGCGTTCGCGCTTGATTGCCGAGGCGCGCACCGCGCTACTCGAGTCGGTGGGCCCGGGATACCGAAAACTCGTCGATTACGCCACGGCGGCGGGCAAGCGCGCCGGTACCGATGATGGCGTTTGGCGATTGCGTGATGGCGCCCGTTACTACGACTTCCTGCTCGCGAGCTATACGACGACGTCGATGACCGCAGAAGAGATCCATCAATTGGGTCTTGCGGAGGTGTCTCGCATACACGGCGAGATGCGGGCCATCATGAAGCAGGTTGGCTTCAAGGGAGATCTGCAGGCTTTCTTCGAGTTCATGCGCAAGGATCCGCAGTTTTACTACCCAGAGACGGCCGAGGGAAAAGCTGCTTATCTTGCCGAGGCGACTCGTTTGATCGATGGCATGCGAGAGCGTTTGCCGTCGTTATTCCGCACCTTGCCCAAGGCGCCGATGATCGTGAAGGCGGTTGAGCCGTTCCGTGAGAAGTCGGCTGGCAAGGCGTTCTACCAGCGTCCGTCTGCAGATGGCACACGACCGGGCATCTACTACGCCAACCTTTATCGCATGGCGGATATGCCGAAATACGAAATGGAAGCGCTCGCCTACCACGAGGGTATTCCAGGTCATCACATGCAGCTCGCGATCGCCGGCGAACTCGACGAGTTGCCGCGCTTCCGTCGGTTCGGTGGCTTCACGGCGTACTCCGAAGGTTGGGGTCTTTACACCGAGCGCTTGCCTAAGGAACTCGGTCTCTACTCCGATCCGTATTCCGACTTCGGTCGACTGGTGCTCGAGCTGACGCGCGCTGTGCGTCTGGTTGTCGATACCGGCTTGCATGCCAAGCGCTGGACGCGTGAGCAGGTGATTCAGTATCACCTCGACAACATGCCTATGACGCGCGATGCAGCAACCAAGGCGACCGAGCGTTACATCGTCATGCCAGGTCAAGCGACTGCCTACACCGTCGGTATGTTGCATATCGTCAAACTGCGCGAGAAGTCGCAGCGCGCTCTTGGTGCGCGTTTCGACATTCGTGATTTTCATGATGTGATCCTGCGTTCAGGTGCGCTGCCACTCGACATTCTCGAGGCGCAGGTCGATGAGTGGATCCGCGCCAAACGCGAGCCACGTATCCCGGTGCAAGCACTCGATCTCTATCGCCTCGAGCAACCGGTGGAGCCGCAGCTTTCGCCGGATGGCAAGCTTGTCGCGGTGTTGCGCGAAACTCGCGATATCCAGATCGATCGCGTGTCGACCGAGTTGTGGCTGGTCGAGGTTGAGAGCGGTGCTCGGCGACTGCTGGTTGGCGCTGATAAATCGCCACGTTCGGCGCGTTGGTCGCCCGATGGTACGAAGATTGCGTTCATCGGTCGTGATGGAAGCAAGCCGCAGATTTTCGTCTTGGATGTACGAGATGGCCGCTCGCGCGCCATTACGCGCGGCACACAAGCGCCGAGCGGCATCTCGTGGTCACCCGACGGGTCGCAACTCGCCTTCGTGATGCTCGTCGAGCAAAAGCCTAAGGCGTTTTACGAGTTGCCAAAAAAGCCGGATGGCGCACAGTGGGCGCCCGAGCCCCGCATCGTCCGTGACTACCCGTATCGCACCGACTCAGGCGGTTGGAGCACGCCTGGTGAGCGACATGTCTTCGTCGTTCGAGTCGACGGCGCGAACGAGCCGCAGCAGCTGACGCGCGGTGGCGGTGATTGGGGGGCGCGTGATGACGCGCCGGCCTGGATGCCAGACGGTCGATCGCTCGTCGTGTCTGCAGACACCCATGAGGCTGCTCGTCGACGAGCCAATCAGAGTGATCTTTGGCAGATATTTTTGAGTTCAGATTCATCGCCCAAACAATTAACTCGCGATGATGGTTCGGAGACGTCGCCGGCAATCAGCCCGAATGGGCGCGAGGTCGTTTATGTGGGTTGGCGCAATCGTCGCAACTCGCATCAACGCACCGATCTCTTTTGGATGTCTATCGATAGTCAGCCGACGATCGCTGCTGTGAATCTGACTGCGGCGCTCGACCGAGTCGCCTCGCAACCGCAATGGCGCGAAGACGCCTCGGGCGTTTACTTCCAGTATCAAGACCAAGGCGTGAATCGTGTGGGCTTCGTGACGCGCGATCGCGCGATCACGCGCGTAGTGGAAGCCTTCGGTGCCACACGCTTGTTGTTGCCGTCGTCGGGCGGCAGCGCCTATTCGGCTGCAGCGGGTGTATTTGCTTATCCGAGCGTCGAGGCTGACCGACCGGCTACGCTCGCGATCACCGATGCAAAGGGCGCGCGGACGTTGTGGGACATGAACTCGGCGTGGCGTGAACAGCGCGACATCGGCAAGCTCGAGGAATGGTGGATCAAGTCGAGCGCTGATCGTCGGTTGGTGCACGCTTGGGTGCTGTACCCGCCCGGGTTTGATCCGTCGAAGAAATATCCGTTGGCACTCGATATCCACGGCGGACCGCATCTGGACTACGGCCCGATGTTCTCGATCACACATCATCTCTACGCGGCTGCCGGTTACGTCGTGGCATTCGCGAATCCACGCGGCT
>JALRHE010000001.1 GCA_023253235.1 Steroidobacteraceae bacterium | reverse complement strand
TCGTGCGAGCTGTTCAACACGACGGGCCAGACGGTACCGCTCGGCTTCTTTGAGCTCGACAACCCCAAGCTCATCAAGGACCAGCAGACGATCGAGTTCAACGTGGAGTGGGGCGCCAACGCCCCCGACAACACTTTCCTGAAGGCCATCCAGACCATGCAGGCCAGCACGGCTACAACGCCCGTCGCTGCGGCCAAGCGCACCGGCTGCGTGATCGCCGGCTCACCGAGATAAACGCCGGTAGCCGCCCAGACGAACACTGCGCAATACACGATGCTGCGAGTGACTACGCCCATCCAGACGTAGATCGCGGTCGCGAGCACGACCGTGATAAGCGCCCACTCGTCCATGCCGAGTCCAAACGGGTACCAGCTACGGTCGTAGAACAGAGTCGCGAAGTTCACGAGTGTTGCGGTGCTAATCCAACCGAAGTAAAGCGCAAAGACGCCGTCGACCACGAAGAACTCACCCCAGGTGGAAGTCGGCATCTGTCGCAAGCGCCAGAAAATCACCATGAGCGAACCGAGCACGAGCAGCATCAGCGCCACACTCAAAGGCACTTGGCGGTAATGCCAGGCGAAGATCCAGCCGGCGTTACCGAGCGCGTTGAACAAGTAAGGCGTGATGAGAGGGGCAATACGAGCGCGCGTTCGAGGCGCGCCACGAATGGCTGCGAAACTGAAGGACAAGAGCCCGATGTAGATCAGCAACCAAATGCTGAACACCCAGCCGGGCGGGGTGAAACCGGTTGGATAGAGTGCGGACAACTCGCCGGTATTGAGGCCGTTGATCGGCACGATATTGGCGGCTGCATTGACCGCCAAGACGATGACGGTCGCTAGCAGAGGCAGTATGTTTCGTCCCATGAAGACTCTCCCCCTATCTTCCGGTCCTAGAAACCTGGGCCTGATCATACTCGCTCCGCTGCTGCTGCTGTCAGGTTGTGTGGCAACACTTGAGAAACCGCGCATCGACACCCGCTATCAGAGTTTGAACCACGAAAGCCGTGCACGTTTCATCGTGCTGCACTACACGGACCTCAATTTCAGCGACTCGCTGGAGGTTCTGACTCGGGGCAGGGTCAGCAGCCATTATCTGGTCGACGTCAAACCCCCCACGATCTATCGGCTGGTGGATGAGAGTCGCCTCGCTTGGCATGCCGGACGTAGCAGCTGGCTTGGTCAGACCGAGCTCAACGCGAGCTCCATCGGAATCGAGATCGTCAACGGCGGACACTCGGGGGATCGTTATGGCAGTTATGACCCCTTCCCCGAGCAACAAATTGATGCCGTGATCAAACTCGTCCGCGACATCGCGAAACGGCATGCCGTCGCGCCGCATCGCATCGTGGGGCACAGCGACATCGCGCCACAGCGTAAATCCGATCCGGGCCCTCTATTTCCTTGGAAGCGCTTTGCCGATGCCGGGTTGATTCCGTGGCCCGACGCGGAGCTCGTCTTAAGCAGTCGTCAGCGCTACGACACCGCGCTCCCGGATCTCGCCTGGTTTCAAGCGGAGTTGGAAAAACATGGCTTCATCGTGCCACGTAATGGAACGCTCGATGACGAAACTCGCAACGTCATCTCCGCATTCCAGATGAAATATCGACCCGCCATCTATGACGGCAATCCCGATGCCGAGACGGCGGCCATCCTCGATACGGTAAACCGTCCCGAGGGTTTGCTAATTCAACGCCAAGGCCGCTGGCAGCGTTACCGCTGACGCCCCGCGCGTTGCATAAGCTCGTTACGGAATAGCGTCGAAGTTCGGCACTGCGGTCGGGGTACCCGTGCCGGCTGCAGCGATCGCCGAGTTGGCAAAATGCTTGGTGGTGTTGTCGCCCCAAACATAGGTCGTGCCGTCCGCAACGATAGCTACGGAGAACGAACGACCACCCGAATCGAGAGCAACCACATTGCTCAAGACATTCACGGCTCCAAAAATTTTGCGCGCAGTGGTGCCACCATCGCCGAGAGATCCGCTCTCGTTGGAGCCAGCAGAGCTGACGAGCCCATTCGAACCGAGCAGCAGAGCCATTCGATCGCCGGCCGCCGCATCCGTCACGGCTCGCGCAATCGCAGTCGGTACGCCGATATCAGTGCTGATCGCATCACCGAGGCCCAACTGCCCGTCACCGCTCTCGCCGAAACTATAGATCGCTCGACGCGCGGAGACGGCGAACGACTGATTACCACCCGCGCGAACACGAGCGATACCGCTCAAGCCCGTCGACACGGGTACACGACTCGCCTTGAACGACCCGTCACCCAATTGACCCGAACCGTTCGCACCCCACGCCCAGACGGAGCCATCACGCTTCAAAGCAAGCACGTGCTCAGAACCTGCCGCCACCTCGATCACGTCGGTGAGATCTTTGACGCGAACCGGAACGGACTGTGCGATGCGCCCGTCATCGCCCAACTGACCGATCGTGTTGGCACCCCACGTGAAAACCCGGCCATCGTCGAGCACGGCAACCGAGAAGAGACGCCCCGCTGCGATCGCAACAGCAGGCCGATCCAAGGTCACTTTGGTCGGCGTGGATCGAGTCGTGACGTCGCCCAGACCGAGCTGTCCTGAATCATTCAGACCCCAAGTGACGACGCTGCCATCATCGAGGAGTGCCATGGCATGAGACCCACCGGCCGCAACCGCCTTGGCGATGCGTCCAGCGGGCAGCGTCACGGTCGAGATCGTGTCGGTCGCCGCGCCCGCCGTACCGTCGCCACGTTGACCATCGACGGCATGACCCCAGCTCGCCACGCTGCCGTTGCTGCGACGCACGAGTACGAATCCGCCGGTGATCACCCCGGTATCCGAAACTGCGACATCCGCCGCCGCTTTGGGCAACGCAGCGACCTCGCCGGCCACCACGGTGACGGTCGAGGATGTGCTGTGGTCGTTCGAGACGCTCGGCACGCAGGGCAGCCCCCGCTATCACGCCGCCTACAAAAAAGTCGAAAGTGCGGCCGCGACCGGGCCGCGCAGCGTGCGATTCGAGTTCCGCGCCCCGGACCGCGAACT
>JALRHE010000335.1 GCA_023253235.1 Steroidobacteraceae bacterium | reverse complement strand
GTTCGCGTTGTCGAGGTCATTCCGGGTAAGTCGGTGATGGGCCTTGAGATCCCGAACGAGAAGCGCGAGATCGTCACCTTCGGCGAGATCGTGAAATCGAAGGCCTACGATGAGGTCAATTCGCCGCTGGCGCTGGCGCTCGGTAAAGATATCGGCGGCCTGCCGGTGGTGGCCGATCTGCAGCGCATGCCCCACTTGCTGGTAGCCGGTACGACGGGCTCAGGTAAGTCGGTGGCGGTGAACGCCATGATTCTCTCGATGCTCTACAAGAGCACCGCCGAAGATGTTCGGCTCATCATGATCGATCCGAAGATGCTCGAGCTTTCGGTCTATGAAGGCATCCCGCATCTGCTCGCGCCGGTCGTCACCGACATGAAGGAGGCGGCCAATGCGTTGCGTTGGTGTGTCGCCGAAATGGAGCGCCGTTATCAACTGATGGCGGCCATGGGTGTTCGCAACATCTCCGGTTTCAATCGCAAGGTCAAAGACGCGATCGACGAGAAGAAGCCGATCAAGGACCCCGTCATCATGAAGCGGGCGGCGAACGATCCGTCGATCGATCAGTCGCAGATTCCGGATCTGGCGCCCTTGCCCTTCATCGTCGTGATCATCGACGAACTGGCCGATCTCATGATGATCGTCGGTAAGAAAGTCGAAGAGCTGATCGCACGTCTTGCACAGAAGGCGCGTGCGTCGGGCATCCACTTGATCCTGGCGACGCAGCGGCCGTCGGTCGATGTCATTACCGGTCTCATCAAGGCCAATATTCCGTGCCGTATCGCGTTCCAAGTGTCGGCTAAGGTCGACTCGCGCACGATTCTCGATCAAAGTGGTGCCGAGTCGTTGCTCGGTCACGGCGACATGCTGTATCTGCCCGCAGGCACCTCGAACCCAACGCGCGTGCACGGCGCCTATGTGGCGGATGCTGAGGTTCATCGTGTGGTCGAAGCGCTACGTAAAGCGGGCGCCCCGGATTACATCGAAGAGGTGCTCTCCGGACCCAAGGGACCCATTCCCGGACTGCCGCCCGAAGAGGGCGAGGGCGGTGAGGGCGCTGATTCGGAGCAGGATGCGCTCTACGACGAAGCGGTCAAGATCGTTCTCACCGAGCGTAAGCCCTCTATTTCCTATGTGCAGCGTCGCTTGAAGATCGGCTACAACCGGGCCGCACGCTTGATCGAATCGATGGAGGCGGCAGGTCTCGTTGGTCCACTGCAATCGAATGGTGGTCGCGAGATTCTGGTGCCGGCGCCGTCGGGCGATTGAGTATGCAGCGCCGTTCTTTCTTGGCCGTCGTGACTGCCGCGCTGTTTGGCGTGTCGGCCGCGTACGCGCAGGCCGTCACGGCGCTCGATCGATATTTGGACGGACTCTCGAGCTGGCAGGCCGAGTTCGCGCAGACGGTCGTCGATTCGCGCGGCAAGCAGCGAGTCGCTGAGACCGGCCGCTTCATCGTTCGCAGACCGGGTCAGTTTCGTTGGGAGACAGGCACTGGTCCTGCGCAGACCATGGTGGCCGACGGTCGAAATCTTTGGTTTTATGACCGCGATCTCGAACAAGTCACCGTGAAGCCCGCGCGCAGTGCGTTGACGGTGACTCCAGCGATGCTGCTCGTCGGTGGCATCAACCTGCGTGATCATTTCGAGATTACCAATCTGCCGAAATCCATGGGAGTGGAGTGGGTCGCCGTCAAACCGCGCGGCGCTGATGCTGAGTTTCGATCGGCGAGACTCGGCTTTGTCGGTAATGATCTGCGTCGCATGGAAATCGAAGACAAGCTCGGGCAGAAAACCGCCTTGGTATTTTCGAAGACCCAGCGTAACGCAACACTCGCTGCCGATACGTTTGTCTTCCAATCGCCGCCCGGCGCCGATCTGATCGGCACGCCGGTGCCTTAGATGGCCGTCTTACGTCCTTTGCGCTACGCCCGCTACTGGGTGTGGTTCGGTCTCGCGATGACGCTGATCGTGGTTTATCTCACCCTCGAGGCACCCTCGGGTCGTATCAGTCGAATCCCCCATCTCGACAAGGCGTATCACTTTGGCGCTTTCTTGGGGTTGACGCTCTGGTTTGCCGCGCTCGTCGAGCGGCGCGGTTACTGGACCGTATCGATTGCATTGTTTTTGCTAGGTGTCGGTATCGAGATCGGTCAGCACCTCATGGCGCTCGGTCGATCAGCGGAGCTGCTTGATGTCGTAGCGGATACGATCGGTATCGTGCTCGGTATCGTCCTGTCGTTGTTAATCCGCGACTCGTGGTTGCAGCGTGTCGAGCGATGGTTGAGCCCGACCTGAATCGACCGCTCGCCGATCGCATGCGACCGCGCTCGCTTGCGGAGTTCGTGGGTCAGGTGCAAGTGCTGGGCTCGGGCAAGCCGCTGCGCGCGGCACTCGAGAGCGGTCAGCCCCACTCTCTGATTCTGTGGGGTCCACCCGGGACCGGGAAGACCACACTCGCTCGATTGATCGCACAGAACGCAGATGCCGAGTTCATTGCACTTTCGGCAGTGATGGCGGGCGTCAAAGATGTCCGTGCCGCTGTCGAACAAGCGCAGCAGCACCGCGCCACGAAAGGGCGTCGTACGGTGCTCTTTCTCGATGAGGTACATCGCTTTAGCAAGTCGCAGCAGGATACGTTTCTGCCGTATCTCGAAGACGGCACATTGATCTTCATCGGTGCGACTACCGAGAACCCGTCGTTCGAATTGGTTAGCGCATTGCTCTCGCGAGCGCGAGTCTATGTTTTGCGAGCTTTGCCGCCTGCGGAGCTCGAGATCTTGCTGCAACGGGCGTTGGTCGATCGAGAGCGCGGCCTTGGATCGCTCGACTTGTCGATCGATTCGGCTGCTTTGTCGGTGCTCGCGGCCGCTGCCGACGGTGATGCGCGGCGCGCACTCAACATGCTCGAGATCGCTGCTGACCTTGCGATCGATGGAAAGATCGACGAGCAGCAGGCTCGCGAAGTTGCCAGCGGTACTCGGCGACGCTTCGACAAGGGTGGCGAGCAGTTCTACGATCAGATCTCTGCGCTGCATAAAAGTGTGCGTGGCACTGATCCCGATGCAGCCTTGTATTGGTTCTGTCGCATGATCGATGGTGGCTGCGATCCAG
>JALRHE010000223.1 GCA_023253235.1 Steroidobacteraceae bacterium | reverse complement strand
ATTCGCTCGTGTCGCGGTTGGCGGAGAAGTTAGCTGACCAGCGCCAGCCGGCCGTGACGCCCTGTACGAGTCCACCGATCCGCGCCTCGTCGGTGTCGACCTCGCGGCGGATGAGATTCGATTCCGGCAAGGCGCTCGGTCGCAGGCCGAGTAGCGACTCGCGTTCGTTACGATCGAAGGTGGCATTCAGCGTCGCCGAACGCCCTTCAGCCAACGGCTTCACCCACGTTGCGTTCGTTGACCAGCCTCGGACCTCGGGCAGCAGACTGCGGAAGGGCGCATCGCTTCGAGCCTGACCATCATCACCCTGGATTCGTCGCTCGCTTTCGAGCAACGCATCATCGTTGCGCAATTTGAAATCGAACTGCAGTCGCTCGTCTTGTTGGATACGCAGCCAGTTGATGCCGGCATCGAGACCGTCGCGACCGCCCTCGGCAGTGCTACGCGCATTCACTTCACCGGTCCACGCCCGAAAGCGCGGACGTAGTACGAGGTTCACGACGCGTTGATCCGCGCGATAGCCATATTTGAGCGCCACTTCCTCGGAGAGGATGTCGGTGCGCATGATGGCTTCGGTCGGCAGATCACGAATTTCGGCAAAGCCCGATACACGCACGCCATTGACGAGCACCACGGGCCGCTCGCCACCACGTCCGCGACCACTGCCGAGTTGCGGCGCGAGGGCTTGCAACAACTCAGACACGTTACCGACGCCGAGCGCGCGGATTTCCTGTGAGGACAATTGCAGTTCAGGAGCGATATCGCCGATCACGGCGCCGGGCTCACGCCGTCCCGAGACCACGACCTCTTCGAGCGCTTCTTCCGGTGTCGATTGCGGAGCGGTATTGGACTGGCTAAGCCCCGCGGTACTGGCAGCGAGCGCTGCCGACGTCACGAGAGCGGAAATGGCGGTGGCCGGCTTCCTTGCCGACCGATGCGAGCGGTATGTCATCCGCGTATTGTCGCAGGGTTAGCCGCTGAAAATCGCCCCCTCGTTTTCGAGTCGGGTGATATCGGCTGCCGAGTAGCCGATGGTTTGCAGCACTTCCCAGTTGTGTTCACCCATGCGTGGCAAGGTGAGTTGCGCTGCGCCGGGTTCGTTTTTGAAACGAATCGGTACGCCGATGTGTTCATGCCCCTCGTCATCGACGAGGCGCATGCCACGGGCGGCGGCTTGTGGATCGTCGAAAGCCTCGCGCAGAGTCTTCACCGGCGCGAAACTGATATCGCGTCCTGCGAACCAATCGACCCACTCTTGCTGCGTGCGCGTCGAGAACCACTGGCGCAAAAGTTCGATCAGCGGTGCCTGATGCGGACCCGGTCCTCGTTCGCATAGTTCGACGAGATCGGTACGACCGATCTCAGCGAGCAAGTTGCGAACGAACTTGATCTCTTGGGCGCCGAGTACAACGTGACGGCCATCGCTCGTTCGATAGATGTTGTAGAAGGCGCTGCCGCCGAGGCTGCGTTCGTGGCGCGGCACCGGCGATCGCGATTGCGCAAACACGGGTCCGGTGATGTTCGGTGTCCAGGCGAGCACCGAATCGTGCATCGAGATATCGAGGTAATCACCACGCCCCGTTTGCTCGCGGCGATAGAGCGCCATCATCACGCCAGACAGTGCCAGCATGGAGGCCGCCATGTCTGCGACGGGCACGTGCGGCATGGTGGGCTCGCCATCGTTGCCGATGTTGAGACTGACAACGCCTGCAATGGCAACTGATGGAATATTGAATCGTCGCCGCTCTTGACGTTTGGTATCACGCGACACCTTCATCTCGGCA
>JALRHE010000122.1 GCA_023253235.1 Steroidobacteraceae bacterium | reverse complement strand
CGCTGTCTGAACCGTATGAACGACACCATCGTGGGTGCGCGCGTCGAAGGGCAGATCACGCTAGATGGACAAGACATCCACGACAAGCGCCAAGACGTCGTGCAGCTGCGCGCACGCGTCGGCATGGTGTTCCAGAAGCCGAATCCCTTTCCGAAGTCGATCTACGAGAACGTGGCCTACGGGCCGCGTATTCACGGTCTCGCGGCCAATCGTGGCGAGCTCGACGACATCGTCAACCAGAGTCTGCGTCGAGCGGGTCTTTGGGAAGAGGTCAAAGATCGCTTGAATCAACCGGGAACAAGTCTTTCGGGTGGTCAGCAGCAGCGCCTGTGTATCGCGCGAACGATCGCGGTGAATCCCGAAGTGATTCTGATGGACGAACCCTGTTCCGCGCTCGATCCGATCGCCACGGCCCGTATCGAAGATTTGATCGACGAGCTGCGCGAGAGTTATGCGATCTGCATCGTGACGCACTCGATGCAGCAGGCAGCTCGAGTCTCGCAGCGCACGGCCTACTTCCACTTGGGCGATCTCGTCGAAGTGGGTGAGACCAACAAGATCTTCACCAACCCGCAAGCGAAACTCACTGAAGACTACATCACCGGCCGCTTCGGCTGACGGTGCTTTGAGCTTGCGCTAATGGTGCTCCGCTTCGCGGAGCCACTTCGTTGCCACCCATTTTTCGCCGGCCCGCACCGGCATGCCGCCGTGTCGGCTGCGCGTCATGGGGTGAGGGCGATCGTAGCTGAAATAGAGCGCGCAGCCCTTGTGCGCCGCGATCTCGAATCCTGCGTCGGGAAAGTTCGTCCCGCCGCCATCCTGCGGCGTGTTCAGGTACATCACGAGTGACGCGACGCGTTGTCCGCCGCGCGCTAGAAACGGCGCTGCGCCCGGTTGAGTGGGGTCGACGTAGTCGTAATGCGGTTTGTATTCCTGGCCCACTTCGTAGCGCAGGATCTGCAACGCTTCACCACGTTCGTAAGGCCACTGCAAGAGCGCTTCGATGCGCCGCTCGATACGTTCGATGAACGGACTCTCGCCGCGGGCGAAGGCGGTACCGCTACTGGTTCGACCGGAATCGGCGCGGGTGTTGCCGGAATCCATATCGATCACATGCGAGGCCGTCATGCGATCGCGTGAGAGACGAATGAGTTCATCGCACTCGGCATCGCTCAAAAAATTTTGAAACAGCACCACGCGTGGATGATCGAGGCTGAACATCACGTGTACGTCTCGATCGAGATCGCGGCGGCTGCCAGCCGGAATTACTGAAGGCCATTCGATCGAGAGCGGCTGCGGAATCGCCGTCACCGGATCGGGCGCAGGAGCGTCGCGGGTAGCCGCTTTTTCCTTGAGCTCTTCGAGGCGCGCCTCGAGCGTGCGCGTCATGAAGGCGACGGCAGCTTCTTCGTCGATGCCGCGATCGATCAGCGTTTGCAGTAGCGCATCCGGCGATTCGCCCTTCTCGATACAGGCGATGACCCAAGAGCGGGTCTCAGGGGTGATGGCAGCGTGCGTAATCACCTGCAAATCATAGCGCCGCGCTTTATGACACGCATTGTCATATAGCGGTCACGACCCTGTCACATTGGGTCGCCATCCTTGGCTCCGATTGATTTCGCGCCCTCGCGTTTGCGCCCCTACGGAGTCTTTTCCACATGAACAACGCCTCTCAGTCTCGCAATCTTCTGTTCTTGGCCGCCTCCGTGGCGGTGCTCGCTGCGTGCGGCGCCGAGGAAATTTCCTCGCCCGGTAGCGGTGGCAACATCAGCATCACCAACAACA
>JALRHE010000117.1 GCA_023253235.1 Steroidobacteraceae bacterium | reverse complement strand
ATCCATGGGTGAGAGCAACAAGGTCTGCATGAACGAGTGCGTTGCAGGATTGGCGCTCATGGTCCAAGCAAAGTTGAACGGTGTCAGGATGAAAGCGAGTACCGTGGCAACCGCCGAGAGACTCACCGAGTAGGCGGTATCACCGCGGCCCCAGTGCGTGACGACATTCGACAGGGAACCGCCCGGGCAACAGGCGACGAGCAGCATGGCCGCTTCAGTGGCTGCCGGCAGATCGAGGGCGAGGGTGATCAGCCACGTCGCCACTGGTAGCCACACGAACTGCGGTAGCAGACCGATGGCGATATTGCGCGGCATCGCGAAGACACGCGCGAAGTCACTCGTACGCAGCTCGAGCGCCACGGCGAAGACCATCGTCATCAGGACGAGGCTCAACACCGCTTGTTGCAGTTGCATAGATTGGCGGGATCAGCGCGCCAGCGAGACTTCGACGCCGATCGGGCAGTGATCGGAGAGTTTACGTTTGAGCGCGTCGCCCTCATCGTAGGTCGTACGAATGAAGGAACCGGGCCGCCGATCGGCTGCGAGCTTCTCGCCGAGCACCACGTGATCGATATAGCTGCCGTAGTTCTGTCCTGCTGAGCAATTCACGAAGCGTTCGCCACTCGAAACGTTGACGAGTCGCGCGCCTGCCGGTTCGCCATCGTCGATCTCAGCCCAGAAGTTGCGCAACGTGCCGTCATCGGTGCGCGCAGGGCCGCGGATACTGAAGTCGTGATTGAAATCGCCGAGGATGGCGAAGCGACGATCAGCCGCCGCTTGCTCGTCGATCCAAGCCTCGAGCAGCGGGACCTGTTTGGCGAGAGTTTCGCAATCGCGGCGCGGATCGTCGAGCGGGCGGCGCGGGCAACCCGCTTTCAGATGCACCGAAAGCAAATGGATCTCGCGGCGATCGTCTGGGTACAACACGAGATGCGCTCCACTGCGAACTCGTCCGCCGAGGGACAGGGACTCGACATCCGGGGCGCAGCGGAAGGGAATACCTTTGCGTATCGCGAAACCGTTGTTCTGGACGCCCGGACGTTTCGTGAAACAGAACTCGTGTTTCGGAAAGACTTTACGAGCCGCAACCGGTCCGTCGACCTCCTGTAGCGCGACGACGTCGGCATCGAGGTCGGCGGCGACTTTGCGTAGCGCGCGAAAGTCGGCTTCCGAGCGTTGCAGTTCGTCCGCTACGTTGCACGGGATGTATCGCGCCCGATTGCCGGGCGATGCATTGCGCGGCAAACAGCTGGCGGTGAGTTCGCGAAATTCGCGCGGCGCGATCAACCACTCGAGATTCCAGGTGGCCAAACGCAGGGTGTTGCCGCTCCCCGTATTCGAGGCGCTGGCGTCGTTCGTCCAGACGAGCAGGGCCAGCAACAAGGCAGATAGAGTAGAGGTGTGACGCATACCGTGAATTACAGCATGCTAGGCTCGAGTTTGCTTCAACGGGAGAAGGTTTATGGGTCGTGACGCAAGGGGATATCGGCGCTTGTTCGGTGTGCTCGGACCCTCCACCAATACGATCGTGCAGCCCGACTACGACGACATGCGGCCGGTCGGGGTGACCAACCATTACAGCCGGATCTACACGCCCAATTCCCGCGCTATCAGCGACGAAACCTTCATGGCCGCCACGCACACCATCGGCGCTGGCGTGATCGATGCGGTGCGCAGTGTGATGACCTGTGAGCCCGATTACCTCGTCATGGGTATGTCGGCGGTGACTTTCTACGGTGGCTACGCCGGCGCGGAAGCCTTTCGAGAAAAGGTGGAGCAGGAGGCCGGAGTACGAATTTCGATCGGCTCGCACGCCTGCACGGCCGCCCTGAAGGCGTACGGCAACATCCGTCGCATCGCCTTCTTCTCACCCTATTACCCGATCGCCAATGCCGAGGTGAGGCGCTATTTCGCCGACGCGGGTTACGAGACCGTACGCGATGCCGCCTTGCGCGCGCCGTCCTGGACGGCGATTGCGCAGATTCCCGAATCGCGCTGTCGCGAGGTGCTGCGCGAACTCGACGGACCGGATGTCGATGCGATCTTGCAGGTGGGTACCAATCTGTCGATGGTGCGGCTTGCCGCCGAGGCGGAGCAGTGGCTCGGCAAGCCCGTTATCGCCATCAACACGGCAACTTACTGGCATGCGCTGCGCGCCAACGGCATCGATGACCGCATGTCGGGCTATGGTCGCTTGTTGTCGGATTTTTAGCTGCTGCGCATAATCGACCGAACGGAGGTGCGCTCATGTTGGAACTGAAACACGATTTGCGATTGGCGAAAACGCGCGACGAGAAGGCGCGTATGAATTTCGTCTCGGGTTTGCGCGCTCATGTCTTGAACGATATGGCGAGCGGTATGCGATCGGTTTACGACGCAGATGTCGAACCGCAGTTCCGTCGCGAACATCATCGCGCGCCGAAGGACGGTCCCGAAGTGCATAAGGCCATCAAGGCCAACGACTATTTCAAGTTCTATTCGACTTTGCGTGTCACTGCACAAGACATGGTGTGGCAGTCGGTCATTCCGCCACTCGAGCGCAATCGTCCCGAGCTGAAGCAGAAGGCGGCGAAGCTCTCGGTGAAGGGTAAGGGCAAGGCACGCGGCACGCTGCAACTGAAGCCGAACTTCGAGGTGCCTCGTTACGTCTCGGCCATCGATGTGCATCTGATGGCAGGTAACTACGACGGTGAGTACGAGAAAGACGATCTTGCCGCCGGTTCTCTCTACGACAACGGTCTGGCCGTTTTCTCATTCGGTCTGATGGGGCAGAACCTCGATGACATCGGTCAGTCGATCGCCGGTTTCATCCGCTTGAAGTATCCGAATCTGAAGCCGAAGAAGATCCTCGATCTCGGCTGCACGATCGGTCACAACACGGGCTCCTGGAAAGATCATTTCCCCGAGGCCGAGGTGCACGGCATCGATGTCGCTGCGCCTTGCCTGCGTTATGCGCACGCGCGTGCCCAGGCGCAGGATCGCGAGGTGCACTTCCACCAGATGAATGCCGAGCAGCTCGACTTTCCGGATGCCAGCTTCGATGTGGTGTTCTCGTCGATGTTCCTGCACGAGGTCCCGAAAAAGAGCATCGCGAAGATCATGGACGAGGCCTATCGCGTGTTGAAACCGGGCGGTCTCATGCTGCACATGGAGTTGCCGCCGAACTCGCAGTTGTCGGCCTACGACGCGTTCTATCTCGATTGGGATAGTGCCTACAACAACGAGCCTTTCTACAAGCCGTTCCGCGACTTGCGTCCCGAAGATCTGTGTCAGAAGGCAGGCTTCGATCCCAAGAAGTACGTGCAATTCGTGAT
>JALRHE010000053.1 GCA_023253235.1 Steroidobacteraceae bacterium | reverse complement strand
CCCAATGATTGTCCACGCGATCCGCCCGCTCCGGTCTCCGACCGTAAAATTTTGATGTGGAATGCCCACGCGCGGCGCTAGCTGCAAGGCCGCATCGAGATCGCTCACCTGCTGCAACTCGAGACTCGCCAAATTCGTCGCGCCACGCTCGGTGATCAACCAGCGTGCGGCCCAGCAGGTCTCGCCCGTCTTAGCATCCCCGTCGATTTTGATGATGGGCCCAGACGCGCTTTCCCAAACCTCGAACATCTCGGGTTCGGCTCCAGCGATCTCGATACGCTCTTCACGAATCTCGAAGGCGGTCTCGCCACCCGCAGCCAGATATCCGCGACGCGCCGACACACACGACAAGCCGCGCACGTCCGCCCAATCGCCGTAGCTGTTGGTGAACGACCAGGCGACGCGCCCGTTGCTGCCAGCGGCTACCGCGGGCAGGCCAGGCAGCGTCACGCCATTGAGCTCCATGGGCGATCCGTTGTTGTCGGTGACGACGAGTCGAGCGCGGTACCAAACGGTAGGGACCCGCAAGCCGAGGTGCATATCGCCCGCAACCAGCGCTGCGCCGCTTTGCGTGTGTTTACCGGCGACAGCCCATGCATTACTGCCGGGGACACCGCGCGCCTGCTCGTCGAAAGCGGCTCGGGCCACGGCGGCCGACACACGCGAGCTGCGTAAATCGAGCCACTCCGGCGGCGGTACGGCGGGAGCCGAGAACGCGGCACCGCCATTGGCAGCCTGTCGATCCGCTTCGGTCGCGAAGTTAGGCGCATCCCACTCATTGCCGCGCGGGAACAGAAACTGCTGCACAGCGCGAGCCGCGTTCAAATCGACCTCGCCGTCGCCGGCTGCGGCCCGCAAGCGCTCCTCGATTCGCTCACTGAGCGCCCGGCGCGTCATTTCCGACTCGATACCCTCGTGCTGCAACTGCCACCACATCGCATGAACGACCAGGATCGAGTCCTCGACGCGCCATTCGGTTGGTTTCTGCCTTAGCAGCAAGTATTCCCACGGTCGAACTTCGAGCGAACCGAGACCCGCATTCACGCCGCGCGTATACGCCTCTATCCACGCACGTTGTTCGGCAGTGCTGTCGTTGATGACTTGTCTTGCGACCTCACGCAGTCGGAATACCCGCGCCGATTTGTCTTGACCGACCAACGTAGGACCGAGCAATGCGGCAAGCTCGCCGGCCGCCAGACGCCGCGAGAGATCCATTTGGAAAAAGCGATCCTGCGCGTGCGCAAAGCCAAGACCAAAGGCGACGTCGGCGAAACTTCGCCCCCGAATGGTCGGCGCACCATCGACATCACGCTCGATGCGCACATCCGCCGTCAGCGCACCGACGGGTGTCTCGATGCCACCGGCGAGATCCGGAAGCGATCCGCGCAAGCCCCACCACGCCGCAGCGATCGTACCGACCAACAATACGACGAGGATCAGCGCCCCACGACCGATCCAACGCTTGATCGGACTTGCCGTCATACCGAGCACTAACGATGAACAGTCAGGATTTGCAGGGAATTGGTACCGCCCTGCACGCCAGAGAATTCACCCTTGGTGAGAATGATTTGGTCACCCTCACTGACGAGCTGCAAGTCGAGCAACTGGTGGAATACCGCTCTCAACAAGCCCTCGCCCGTATCGCGCGGCAGCTCGAAGGACACGGGATACACGCCACGATACAAGGTCACTCGACGCCGCGTTTTTTCGTGTCGAGTGAACGCGTAGATGGGAATTCCCGAGCGGAAACGCGACATCCACTGTGGTGTGGCGCCGCTCTCAGTCAGCGCCACGATAGCCTTCACCTCGAGGTGATTGGCCGTGTACATCACGGCGTTGGCAATCGCTTCTTCGGTTTCAGCGAACATCGCACCGAAACGTTCACGAGGCTTGTGTGCCGCAATCTGATAACGCTCGGCACCCGCGATGACCTCGGCCATCGCCGCGACGGCCTTGACCGGATATTTGCCGGCTGCCGTTTCTGCCGACAGCATCACGGCATCGGTCCCGTCCATCACGGCATTGGCGACATCGCTCACTTCGGCACGCGTCGGTACCGGGTTCTGGATCATCGACTCCATCATTTGCGTGGCCGTGATGACGACACGATTCGCGTGACGAGTCTTGTAGATCATGGTCTTCTGTAGACCCGTCAGTGCCGCGTGGCCCATTTCCACACCAAGATCACCACGTGCCACCATGATCACATCGGTAGCCGCAATGATCTCATCGAGATGGGCAACCGCTTCGTGCCGCTCGATCTTGGCAACGATACGCACGGACTCACCGCCCGCCTGCTTGAGCAGCTCGCGTGCTTTGTTGATATCTGCCGCATCGCGTACGAACGAAAGGGCGAGATAATCTAGCCCTTGCGCGGAAGCGAAGCGAATGTCCTCAAAATCTTTGTCGGTCAGCGCTGGCGCGGAAATGCCACCACCTTTGCGATTCACACCTTTGCGATTCGACAGCTCACCGCCCGCGATCACTTTGGTATCGATGCGTGTGCCGTGCACGGCCGTGACTTCGAGGACGATGAGACCATCGTTGAGCAGCAGCGTGTCGCCCGACTTCACGTCATGGACGAGTTCCTTGTAGGCGACTCCGACGACGGACTCGGTACCGGCTTTGGAGTCGAGCGCCGTATCGAGTGCAAAAGCCTGCCCGTCCTGCAAATCGACCTTGCCGTTCTGGAAGCTCTCGATCCGAATCTTGGGGCCAGCGAGATCACCCAAAATGGCGACATAACGACCCGCCCGCGTCGACGCTTCACGCAAAAGCATGATGCGCCGCAGGTGATCGTCGTGGTTACCGTGTGAAAAATTGACCCGAGCCACATCGAGACCGGCTCGGCACATGTCGAAAAGGACGTCGACGTCGTCTGTCGCCGGCCCGAGGGTGGCGACGATCTTGGTTCTACGCAACATAGGCCTTCATTGTGAGGTGCGCGCAAGCACCTTGCCAGCGCCTTATGCGTCGAACCGGGCCTCCAGCGCCGCCACTGCCGGTAACGTCTTGCCCTCGACGAACTCGAGAAACGCGCCGCCACCGGTCGAGATGTACGAGATGCCTGACTCGACACCGAACTTTTCGATCGCCGCGAGCGTGTCGCCACCGCCAGCCAAGGAGAAGGCAGAACTGGAAGCGATCGCCTCGGCGATCACCCGTGTGCCGCCCGCGAAGGAGTCGAACTCGAACACACCGACCGGACCGTTCCAGAGTATCGTGCCCGCCGATTGCAACAGCGTTGCAAGCGAACGCGCCGTCGCCGGACCGATGTCGAGTATCAGTTCGTCTGCAGCGACCGTGCCGACCGCGCGCGTGGTCGCCACTGCCGTGGGCGAGAATTCATTCGCTACGACGACGTCGGTCGGCAGCGGAATAGACGTGCCTTTGGCTTTCGCCTGCGCGAGCAACGCTCGTGCCGTATCGAGCATATCCGGCTCGTGCAATGACTTGCCGACGGCAACCCCGGTCGCTGCCAGGAACGTATTGGCAATACCACCGCCCACGATCAACTGATCCACCTTGGAGAGCAGCGACTCGAGTACCGTGAGCTTGGTCGACACCTTGGAGCCTGCCACGATCGCCACCAGCGGACGCGCCGGCTTGGCGAGTGCGCGCTCGAGCGCCTCGAGCTCGCCGACCAACAGCGGGCCGGCGCAGGCAATCGGCGCAAAACGCGCGACACCATGCGTGCTGGCTTCAGCGCGATGCGCCGTACCGAAAGCGTCCATCACGAAGATGTCGCAAAGCGCGGCCATGCGACGCGACAGCGCCTCGTCGTCTTTCTTCTCGCCCTTGTTGAAGCGTACGTTCTCGCACAAGACCACTTCGCCCGGCGCACACTCGATACCGCCCAGCCAATCTCCAACGAGTCGCACGGAAGTGCCAAGTAGCTCTCCCAAACGAGCAGCGACCGGAGCTAGGGAATTCTCGGCGGAAAACTCGCCTTCCTTTGGTCGACCGAGATGCGACAGCAGCATCACACGCGCGCCGGCATCGCGTGCCGCGCGGATCGTCGGCAGCGAAGCACGGATACGCGCATCACTCGTGATCACGCCCCCTTCAACCGGCACGTTCAAATCCTCACGAATCAGCACGCGCTGACCCTTGAGGTCGAGATCGAGCATCCGACGAACCGGCATGACGATCAGCTCGCCTTCGACCAAGCGAGCGTCGTGTCGAGCATCCGGTTGGAGAAGCCCCACTCGTTGTCGTACCACGCACACACCTTGACCAGATTTCCGCCGATGACTTTGGTCATCGTGGCATCGAAGGTCGATGAATGCGCATCATGGTTGTAGTCGATCGAGACGAGCGGTGCTTCGGTGTAAGCCAACACACCCTTGAGCGGACCTTCGGCGGCGGCTTTCATCAGTTGATTGATCTCAGCCGCCGTAGTCGCCCGCTTCGGTGTGAAGGTGAGATCGACGAGCGAGACGTTGATCGTCGGTACGCGCACGGCGAAGCCGTCGAACTTGCCCTTCAGTTCAGGCAACACGAGACCCACCGCCGCTGCAGCACCGGTCTTGGTCGGAATCATCGACATCGTGGCCGAACGCGCACGGCGCAGATCCGAGTGGTAGACGTCGGTGAGAACCTGATCGTTCGTGTAGGCGTGCACCGTGGTCATCAGACCGCTCTCGATGCCGATGTTCTGGTGCAGCACTTGCGCGACCGGCGCCAAGCAGTTGGTGGTGCACGACGCGTTGGAGATCACCGTGTGCGAGGCACGCAGGATCTGATGATTCACGCCGAAGACGACCGTCGCGTCGACATCGTCACCACCCGGCGCCGAGATGACGACCTTCTTGGCGCCACCGGCCAGATGCGCCGCCGCCTTGGCCTTGCTGGTGAACAAGCCCGTGCACTCGAGCACGAAATCGACACCGAGTTCGCCCCAAGGCAGTTTCGAGGGATCGCGCTGTGCAAATACGCGGATGCGATCGCCGTTGACGACCATCGAATCGCCATCGACCTTCACTTCACCTGGGAAACGGCCATGTGCGGTGTCGTAACGAGTGAGGTGGGCATTGGTCTCGGCATCACCCAAATCGTTGATCGCAACGACCTGAATTTCTTTGTTGCGACCGCTTTCGTAGAGCGCGCGCAGCACGTTGCGTCCGATACGTCCATATCCGTTGATGCCGACCTTGATCGCCATGTGTCCTTACCTCTCGATGTAAAAGCGTTTGATATCCGTTCAGTTTGCGAGCAACTCATCGATCGCACGACCGATGTGAGCGCTCGTCAATCCATAATGTTCGAAGAGCTCGGCAGCCTTGCCCGAGGCACCGAACTGGTCGATGCCCAGCACGCGCCCCTCGCTACCGACGTATTTCCACCAGCTTTGCGTCGCAGCAGCCTCGACAGCGACGCGACGCGTCACACTCTTGGGCAACACGGCTTCGCGCCACGCGGCGTTCTGCTTGTCGAACGTATCTGTCGAGGGCATCGACACGAGTCGCACCCGACGACCAGACGCGTTCCTAGCGCGCACTGCTTCGACGGCCGGCGCCACTTCCGAGCCGGTCGCAATCACGATGGCTTCAGGCTCGCCACCAACAGGCTCGATGAGGATGTATCCGCCGTTGGCAATCGCCGCGAGCTGCGCGGCATCACGCGGCTGCTGCGGCAATGCCTGACGCGTGAGTACCAGCGAGGTCGGACCCGAGCTGCGCTCGATGCCGACCAGCCAAGCCACTGCCGTCTCGGTCGCATCGCACGGTCGCCAAAGCGACAGATTCGGCATCGCACGGAGCGAGGCTAGGTGCTCGATCGGCTGGTGCGTCGGGCCGTCTTCGCCAAGACCGATGGAGTCGTGCGTGTAAACCAATAGAATTCTTTGATGCATCAGCGCGGCAAGACGTACCGCATTACGTGCATAGTCGGAGAACACGAGGAAGGTGCCTGCGTATGGCGCAAAGCCGCCGTGCAGTGCAAGCCCGTTCATCATCGCCGTCATCGCGAATTCGCGTACGCCGTAGTAAACGTAATTGCCGCTGGCATCCTCTGGCGTGATCGCTTTGGAATCCTTGCGGAAGGTATTGACCGAGCCCGTCAGGTCAGCTGAACCGCCCAACAACTCACCCATACCAGCGCCGATCGCATTCAAGATCGTTTGCGAGGACGCACGGGTAGCCTGCGCAGCGGTGACGGCCGCCGCCGCTGCCATGGCAGCGTCACGCAGGGTCGGCCAATTGGCAGGTAACTCACCCTTCATTCTTCGGGTGAACTCCGCCGCCAACTCGGGAAACTCGCGCTTGTATCGATTGAAGCGACGCTTCCAGGACTTCTCGGCTTTGTCGCCACGCGCGCGCTGGTCCCAAGCAGCCCGCACGTCCTCGGGAACCACGAACGGCTCATGTGACCAGCCGAGGGCGGCGCGCGTCGCCGCGATCTCGTCGGCACCGAGTGGCTCGCCGTGAGTCGACTTACTGCCCTGCTTGTTCGGCGCGCCCTTGCCGATGACCGTGCGCGCGCAAATCAGCGTGGGTTGCCGGCGATTCGCCTTCGCCTTACGCAGCGCCTTGGATACGGCTTCGGCATCATGACCATCGATATCTTTGATGACTTGCCAACCATAGGCGGCGAAACGCTTGGCCGTGTCATCTGCCATCCAACCCTTGACGTTGCCATCGATCGAGATGCCGTTATCGTCGTAGACGCAGATCAATTTACCGAGACCCAGAGTGCCGGCGAGGGAAGCCGCCTCGTGCGAGATGCCTTCCATCATGCAACCGTCACCGAGGAAGACCCAGGTGTAGTGATCGACGATGTCGTGGCCTTCGCGATTGAACTCTGCAGATAACAGTTTCTCCGCCAGCGCCATGCCAACGGCAGTGGCAATTCCCTGGCCGAGCGGACCCGTCGTGGTTTCGATCCCGATCGCCGGATCGTGTTCGGGATGACCTGCCGTGCGCGCGCCCAACTGACGGAAATTTTTGATGTCCTCGATCGAGAGCGGATGACCGGTCAAGTGCAACACGGAATAGAGCAGCATCGACGCGTGCCCATTCGAGAGCACGAACCGGTCTCGATCGACCCAGCGCGGATTGGCCGGGTTGTAGTCCATGACCTCACGCCAGAGAACTTCGGCGATGTCTGCCATGCCCATCGGAGCGCCGGGATGGCCGGAGGCTGCCCTCTGCACCGCATCCATGGAGAGCGCCCTAATGGCGTTGGCGAGAGTGCGGCGATCAGTCATGGGGAAGGCTCTTCCTGCTTGCGTGAAACTGCAATTCTCGCTCACGGAGCGCCTTTTTTTCAATGAACTACCGCGATTAACCGCTATACTTTTCA
>JALRHE010000164.1 GCA_023253235.1 Steroidobacteraceae bacterium | reverse complement strand
TCGCGCTCGCGAGGCGCAGGCGGCACTTTCTTCGGACCGAATTCGGTCCACAGCCACCACAGCGCGCGAGGGGCGCACTGCCATTGATCTTCGTCGATGGTCCGCGGCAGAAAGCGCTTGATGTTCGTGCCTTCCGGCGTCACGCCACCGCCGATCATCTCGGCGATCGAGCCTGTTACCACGACGGCGGGTAAGTGCGGGTCGAGCACTTTGTGGGCGCGCTTCATGGCGCCTTCGGTGCCATGCTGACCCAACTCTTCCTCGGCAATACCCGTGACCACCACCGGTAACTCGTGCGGCGGCAGTCCATCGGTGTAGTGCAGAACGGAGGTGACCGGCAGATTCTCGCAACCGACCGGACCGTCGATGATGACCTGCAAGCCCTTGATGGCGGTGAAGACGTATACCGCCCCCCAGTAGCCACCCGCGCGGTCATGATCGAGCACGAGCATCAGATCATCTCCTCTGCTTTGCGTGCCTTGGCCTGCTTCTCGAGCTTGCGTCGATAGCTCTCGCGGAACTCCGGATGCGATCGAGGCGTGTCGTGCCATACCCCAGCCGAGTCGGCCGTGCCGGTCTCGCCGAAGAAGGCCTTCATTTCGTCGAATCGCGTTTTGCCTGCGATCGCCGTATTGATGAGCTGGGCCAGTGAACCTGCACCCGCGATACCCATCAGCGGACGGGACGAGATGAGGTTGGTGAAATACAAAGCGGGTATGGCCATTTCTTTGGCCTTCTGAACGACTGGCGTCGTACCCACCACGAGATCGGGTTTGAACTCGGCGAAAGCTGCCAGATCCTGCTCGAGCGAGGCGCGGAACTGCACATGCACGCCGCGATCCGCGAGCCACTCGCGATCGATTTCGGAGTGCGGCGTGCGCGGGCATGCCGAACCAACATAACGCACATCGGCGCCGCTCTCGATGAGAAGTCGGGCAACCAACAACTCCGAGCCTTCGTACCCAGACAGGGTGATACGTCCCCGAATCGGCGCTGCAGCGAGCGCCGCCCGAATGGCCGGCAGGACGCGATTCTTCGCCGCGTCGATACCGTCGCGACCCACGTTGCATAGCTTGCCGATATTTTCGATCCAGCCCGCGGTCCCCTCGTAACCGACCGGTGCCGAACCGACGATAGGTCTGCCGGCGGCTTCGAACTCGCGATAGACGCTGGTGTAGAACGGATGGATCGCCGCGACCGCCGCGCAATCGAGCGCCGCGTACAACTCGCGCCATTCGCGGGTCGGCACCTGCGGACCCGCCGCCAGACCCATGGGCTCGAGCATCATGCCGATGCCGACTGGATCCGCCGGGAAAATCTCACCAACCAATGAAATCGTCGGCTTGGCAGCGCGGCCGTTGCGCGGTGCTTGCACCGGGCCCGACTCCGCCTCGCCGCGCGCGTATTTCAGCATCGCTCCAGCGAGAACGTCCTTGGCCTCCGCATGGGTCGGAATACCGAAGCCCGGCACATCGATACCGATGATGCGAACGCCGTTGATCTCTTTGGGCAACAACTGAAGTGGTACACCACTGGCAGTCGGTACACACAAGTTGATGATCACCACAGTGTCAACTTTATTGGGATCGGCTTCGGCATGAACTGCTTCGCGAATGTCTTCAAACAGTTTGCCTGT
>JALRHE010000156.1 GCA_023253235.1 Steroidobacteraceae bacterium | reverse complement strand
GTTGACGAAGGCAGCGGTGATGGCGGGAACTCGCTGCCCGCTACCCCAGATGCGGCAGTCGTTTGACTGCCCCCAACGCTGTGCGAGCTCGATCAACTCCGGCACCAGCGGTACTCGCGATCCAGCGAGAGCCACACCGAGCGAATCGAGCACGAAAGTCGAGGTTGCCGCCACGGCGTTTGCCGACAAGCTTTGGTAACGGTGCGAAACGATATGTTCGACGAGCCTTGATGTGACCTGATCCGGATGGTCCATGCTCATGCGCTCCACGCCCAGAAGGTCCAATCGAGTACGGCGGTTTCGCTCTCTGGCAGGCTTCGGGCGGCGTAGCACTGGGCCGTGATACGCAGCAATGCACCGCCTTGCTCGACGGGAATGCGATCGCGAATATCGAACGTCGTACGCAGGCGGTCGCCTTCGAGGACGGGTGCAAGGTGGTCGCAATTTTCCCAGGCGATCAGCGTCAGCAGATTCGGTAGGGCACGCGTGATCTGTGCGAAGCAGGTGAAGATCGTATGACCACCGAACACGAGTCGCTCGCCGAGATAGGAAACCGCCGAGTCCGTATGCGCCATGGCCATGTTCAAAGACAGTCGCACTAGTTCGGGTGCACAGGTGACGGTATCGCGCGCTTCAACGACGATGTGATCGCCGATGGTGAGTGCGTCTTGACGCCAACCCAACCAGTGCTGCGTGGACGCGAGATTCCAGTGTTTAGGTAGTGCGGCGATGACATCCGCCTGCGTCGCTGCCGCGCCGATTCGATCGAGATCGTCGGCGTGACCCGTGGTCGCTGCCGGATCGCGGCAGGGAATCATGGGGCACCGCCAAAAGTGCAACACGGTTTCGCCGCGTTGATTCGTCGTCGTCATCTCGAGTGCCACGATGCCCGTCGCCGCCCGGTTGGCTTGGGTTTTGTTCTGACGTAGTCCTACCACCTTGGTTCGGGTGTAGAGCGTGTCGCCGAAGTGCACGCTGCGATGCAGGATCAAGCCGCGGTAAAACAGATTGGCCTTCACTCGCTGTGAGGCCCACGTCGACTGACCAATGGCGATATTGATCGCCAACAACGGATGCACCATGGCGGCGGAGGTGCCCGTGATCGCCGTGCTCGTATGGTGATCGAGGGGTAAGCGCAGTCGATCGCCGAACAGCGCTTGATGCCAAGCGGCATGCCCTGCGCCGAGGGTGACGGCTGGTGCGTCGAACTCGAGGCCATGATGAAAGTCTTCGAAGCAGGGCCCGGAAATGGCGTGGGTGGTCACGGTGAGAGACTCCTGAACAGCATGCGAACGGCAACCAGACATAGGAACACGCCGAAGACCTGCGAGAGGCGTCGACGATCGAGGCGATGCGCGAGACGTGCGCCGACGGGCGCCATCCACGTGGAGGTGGGCACGATCGCAATTAGCGCCGATAGGCTGATCAGGCCCACGGTGGTGCCGGGCATGTCGACCGGCGGATCTGCAAGCAGGTAGCCGATGGTGCCGGGCACCGCGAGGGCTAGACCAAAAAACGCCGCTGTGCCGACGGCGCGATGGATGGCACTGCCGGTGAGCGTCATGACGGGAACCGAGAGCGTTCCGCCGCCGATCCCCATCATGGTCGATACCGTGCTGATGAGAGTGGCGATGAGATTGCCGCCGATTCCGCGTGGCACGGAATCACGCAGCCGCCAATGGTCCAACGGCAGAACCATTTTCACGGCGACCAGAATCGCTACGACAGCGAAGACGCCTGCCAAGGTCTGGGCTGTCGCGCGAGCAGCGAGCGCGCTGCCGACCAAGCCGCCGAGCAGTAGACCGGGTAACCACGACTTGACCAGCGACCAGTCGATGCCGTCCCGCGCCGCATGAGCGCGACTTGAGGCGATCGCCGTCGGGATGATGGTGGCTAGCGACGTGGCGATTGCCACATGCATCGAGCCCTCCGGCGGAACGCCGAGATAACGCAACACCAAATCGAGAACGGGTACGAGCACGATGCCGCCCCCGACACCGAGCAACCCTGCGATGAGGCCTGCCACAAGTCCCGTAGATAGCAACAGCAGGGCCAGAGGCCAGAAGGTGATCCAATCCATAACAGGTGAAGTCTAGGACATGGCGCGTCTTTCGGTCGGATGGCGTGATTTCCGCGCCAAAACTTGCGTGTAAGTGGCTCCGGCCGATACAGTTGCCGGGGTTTTTCAGCGGATTTTCTCATCATCATGGCCGTTTCTTCACCCGCCGACTGGGTCGTGCACAAGTTCGGCGGATCGAGCGTCGCTGACGCCGATTGTTTCCGTCGGGTTGCCACCATTCTTGACGCCTGGGCTCCATCCCGAATGGGCGTCGTGCTGTCCGCCTGCAAAGGCGTGACCGATGGCCTGCTCGCGCTTGTAGCGAAAGCTGAGCAACGCGATTCGGCTTGGCGAGATGGGCTCGTCGTCTTACGTCAGCGCCACGAGACCATCGCGACGTCGTTGTTGTCGAAGACCGCTGTCGACGCCTACCTCGCCGGCTTCGATCGTGATCTGCAGGACCTCGAAGGTATCTTGCAGGCGGTTTCGCTGACGCGATCTGCTTCGCGCAATGTCACCGACTTGGTTTCCGGTTACGGCGAAATCTGGTCGACCCGGTTGTTTCGCGAGTTTTAT
>JALRHE010000410.1 GCA_023253235.1 Steroidobacteraceae bacterium | reverse complement strand
TTCCACGGCGAGGGCTTCGCCCGCGTACCCGGCGAAGCGGACCGCAAACTGTTCGACGTCGAGGGCTACAACGTCCGCCAGTGCGTCACGGTCAATGATCCGCAGCGAGGCACCGGCTGGCGTCTCGTTTCGCGTGAGTTGCTGCTGTATGTCGATCCGGTGACGGGCGAACTGCTCCGCGAATGGAAGAACCCCTGGACCGGCGCCACCGTCAAGGTGTTGCAGACGGCCAACGACCCAGTTAATCAACGCCCCGTGTTTCCGATCGGTGCCGATGGCAAGCCGGCAACGTGGCCGGGCGCCATCAACGGCAAGACTTGGTGGAACACCATCACGGTACCGTTGTTCTACAAGAACCCGCTCGCAGGTGAGTACCAAAAGAACATCGGCGGCTTCTATCACGCCACCGAGATGTTCAATTTCTTCGGCAATATCGACGAGTTGCTCGATCCGAAGAACACCAATCCGGCGGTCGAAGTGGGCTGGGTCCGCATGGCCGACTGGCTCCCCTGGATGGAAATGAGCGGCCGCGCCGGCCTCATCTACATCCACGCGGCGGGTCGCAAGCTCGACAACTACGAGCAGCTCTCGCCGGTAATGCGCAAGGCGATCGAAACGGAGTACCCGGAATACCGCACCCCGCCCCCGGGTGACGACAGCCGCCCGAACGAAACCAGCTGGACGTATTTCAAAAAGAAATTTCCGCCTGCGAGTGCCCCCGCCGGAGCCGCCAAAGGCGGTCATTGATTCCGCGCGGTTTACTTGGCTGATGGCCGAGTAGTAGCATCGGTTCGCCTGCCGTGGCTTTCGGGCTGCGGCAGGCGAATGTTCAAGCGATCCGTCTAAGATTGATTTCTAAGAGACGATTGAATGACAACGATCTACGTGGGCAACCTGCCCTTTTCCGCCAACGAAGCTGACGTCCGTGTGCTGTTCGAGCGCTACGGCAAAGTCGATTCGGTCAAACTCGTCAACGACCGCGAAACCGGGCGCCCTCGTGGCTTCGGCTTCGTCGACATGCCGTCTTCGGATGCCCAAGCGGCGATCAGCGCCCTCAACGGTTACGAGATGAACGGCCGGGCTCTGCGCATCAATGAAGCGCAGGAGCGGGCGCCGCGCGGCCCCCGCCCCGGTGGCGGTGGCGGCGGCTACCGCCGCTGACCCGAAGCGGACGCATCCGTTCCGATACTTTGAACGATGCCGGCACTCCGGCATCGATACCCCTGTTTTAACTTGAAGGATCGTCCGGATGCCGCCCCGCTACCCCGCCCAACCGAAACATCTCACCGCTTTGAAATTGCCGGTCCCGTCGCGCCGAAAGCTGCCGTCGGATCTCAAAAAATATTTCGACATCTGCGATGAGAAGATCGGCTTCTTGCCGAACGTGCTGCGCGCCTACAGCTTCGATGAGGCGAAGTTGCGCGCCTTCATCGCGATGTACAACGATCTGATGCTCGAGGACTCACCACTGACGAAGCTCGAGCGCGAGATGATTGCAGTCGTCGTGTCAGCAGCCAATCGTTGTTATTACTGCTTGGTCGCGCATGGCCAAGCGGTACGCGAAATGTCGGGCGATGCCTCGCTCGGCGAAATGCTGGTGATGAACTATCGCGTCGCGCGCGTCTCCAAGCGGCAACGCGTCATGCTCGACTTCGCGCATCGCTTGACGACCAACCCTGCGGAGGTTGGTGAAGAAGCGCGCCAGCAACTTCGTAAAGCCGGCTGGTCCGATCGAGCCATCTGGGATATCGCCTCCATCACCGGTTTTTTCAACATGACCAACCGCCTCGCCACGGCCACCGACATGATGCCGAATGAGGAGTACCACGAGCGCTCGCGCGGATGACGGCCCTCATCGCACGGCGCGAAGTCTTCCGCGGCAAGATCACCCATCTCACCGTCGATACGGTCGATCTACCAAATGGACACCGAGCCGATCTCGAGATCCTGCATCACCCAGGCGGTGCCGCCATCGTCGCCATCGATGATCAAGATCGCGTCTGTCTGCTGCATCAGTTTCGCCATGCAGCCGGCGGCTACGTTTGGGAGCTGCCCGCAGGAAAGCTAGAGCCCGACGAGCCACCCGAGCTCACCGCCCACCGCGAACTCATCGAAGAGGCGGGTGTCGCTGCATCCACTTGGCGCTCGCTCGGCATTTCTTTGAGCTCGCCCGGAGTCTTCACCGAGCGTATCCATCTCTACCTCGCGACGAACCTCACTCCGACGCCGGATGCGCGCGAGGCGGCCGAGGTTTTCGAAGTGCATTGGGTCGATTTCAAGACCGCCGTAGAACGCGTCTTGAGCGGCGAAATCGAGGATTCCAAAACCGGTATGGGACTGCTACGCGCCTGGCATGCCCGCGGAGAAAAACTATGACGACGACGAAAGCCACGATGAAAGCCCTGATGAGCGACCAAGCAGGCGGGCCGGATAGCCTCGTACTGCGCGAGATTCCCGTACCCGTTCCCGGCGCCCATGAAGTTCGCATCGTCGTCAAAGCCTGCGGCATCAATTACCCCGATGCGCTCATCATCGAGGACAAATATCAATTCAAGCCGCCCCGGCCCTTCGCACCCGGTCTCGAGACCGCAGGGATCGTCGAAGCGCTAGGCCCAGAAGTCACCACGCTCAAAGTTGGCGACCACGTGATCGCTCATACGAGTCATGGCGGCCTTGCCGAAAAACTCGTCACTCACGAGCGTAACTGCACCCCGATCCCGATCGATATGCCCTTCGATGAGGCAGCCGGGTTGCTCGTCACCTACTCAACTTCGTTGCATGCACTGCAAGATCGCGCTCATCTGTGCGCCGGTGAAACGCTGCTCGTACTCGGTGCCGCCGGTGGCGTCGGTCTTGCCGCCGTGGAGCTCGGCAAGGCCATGGGCGCCAAAGTCATTGCCGCCGTTTCTTCAGAAGATAAGGCTGCGGTGACGCGCGAACACGGCGCAGACGTGACTCTCGTCTACCCTCGCGAAATCACGGACCCCAAGTCTTTGGCTGGACAGTTCAAAGAGGCTTGCGGCAAACACGGCGCCGATGTGATCTATGACGCCGTTGGCGGCGATTACGCCGAGGCCGCATTACGCGCCATCGCCTGGCAAGGGCGTTTTTTGGTGGTTGGCTTCCCCGCTGGGATACCGAAGATCCCGCTCAATCTGCCGCTGCTAAAAGGCTGCGACATTTGCGGCGTGTTCTGGGGTGCCTTCGCGGAGCGAGATCCGGCGGCGCATCAACGCATCATGCAATCTTTGCTCGAGCGCTATCAGGCAGGCCAAATCCGCCCACGAATTTCAGATCGATTTTCTTTGCCACAGGGTGGTGAGGCGATCAAAAAATTATTGCGGCGTGAAGCCATCGGCAAGATCGTGGTGACATGTACAGCCTGATGTTTGCAGGGTTCGCGGTCGCGCAGCTGGCGCTTTTCGTCTGGCTGCTACGACTGACGCGAACCCACCGTCTCGCCGCAGGCTATGTTTTGCTCGTTCCGCAGTTTTTCCTGATCTGGGACAACGCCCGGGTCGCACTTGGCATCCTGATAGGTTTCGGCGACTTCCTGTACGCCATCACTTGGCCGGCGTTCTGGGCGCATTGGCTATCAGGCTGCTGGCTAATCATCGCGAGCGGCTCTATCTTGCGGCTCGCTGACATTCCGTGGGCTAAACCTCGCTGGGTCATGGGCAGCTTTTGCGTGCTGGCAACCGCCCTAATCGTTCACGATCTACCGCTGTTTTGGACCAAAGAAATTTATCCGGTCTGCGAGTACGATCTGATCCGCTACGCCGGATCTGTCTCCGAAACGACACGTTGCACGCCCGATCAAGCACTGGTGCGTAGCGAGCCGCCGATTGCACCGATCGTGACCTGCTTCGTCGTGATCCTCTCGGGGCTCGTGATGTGGCGAAAACGCGGCCTGCCATGGATGGCCATCGGTGGTGTCGTCATGCTACTCACCGCAGCCATCCCAGCACTCAATCGACATCGCCTCGACAACCTCGGCGAAGTATTCATCCAAGGCGGGGCTATCGTGACCCTGTGGTTGTTGACTCGTCGAGCCAGTCCACAAGCTCAAGCAGATTCGATACCTCAAGATCCGCCGCCGGCGACAAATCCGCAGGCCAAGGCGTCTCCCGCCGGTTGATCCACACGCTGCGACAACCGGCAGCGCGAGATCCCATCACGTCAAGTCGCGGCTCGTCACCCACGTACAGTATTTGCTCGGGCCGTAGCCCGAGCGAATCAGCCACTGCAAGAAAAGCTTCGGGCTTGGGCTTGGCATGACCCACCTTCTCTGCATTGAGCGTGACAACGAAGTGTCCACCGATACCGATGCGATGCACGTCGGCGTTACCGTTCGAAAAGGTCGCTAGCGGATAGCGTCCCGACAGCCGCTCGAGTGCCGGCAACACGTCGTCGAAGAAGGTGACGTCGTGACGCGCATCTATGAAGACGGCGAAGGCCTCATCGGCGATCGTCGGGTCGTGTTCATGTTCGAGCGCGAAGCGTCGCAGGGCCTCCGTGCGCAACCAGGTCATGTCGTGCGCGCGATCAGGTCGCTCTTGCACCAACGCCATGCGCCGCGCGTAGAGATCCTCCGATGCGAAGCGCGCACCGAGCACCGGATGCTTCTCCCGCAAAAAGGCGGCCATTCGCGTCTCTGCGCGTTGCAGCACCGGTCGCACCTCCCAGAAGGTGTCGTCGAGATCGAAACAAATGGCGCGCACGCTAGGAGGCATCGGAAAGCCGCGGATGTACAATCGGGCGCTCGTTTTACCGGTATCGCTCCTGGAGCACAACCATGCGACTGAACTGGACTGCCCTGCCCCTGCTGGGTCTCGCGCTGCTGGCCACCTCGGCTGTTGCTTCGAACTCACCCAAGCCCTTTTCGCCTGACGATCTCGTGCGGCTCGCCCGCGTCTCGGATCCGCAGGTTTCGCCCGATGGCAAGCAGGTGGTGTTCGCTTTGCGCGAGACGGATATCGAAGCGAACCGCGGCAAAGTCGATCTTTGGTTGCTCAATTTGACGGAAGATCGCCCTGTCTCACGCCGCCTCACTCAGCACCCGGCGAGCGACTCTTCGGGGCGTTGGGCACCGGATGGTCGCGGCATCTATTTTCTCTCGAGCCGCAGTGGCTCGTCGCAGGTTTGGCATATCAGTCTCGAAGGCGGCGAAGCGCAGCAGGTGACTTCATTACCGCTCGATGTGGGTTCGTTCGAGGTGTCGCCGCGCGGCGATCGTATCGCTGTGTCGATGGAAGTGTTCCCCGACTGCGTCGATATCAAATGTACGACGGATCGATTGGCCGAGCGTAAAAAAGACAAAGCCTCAGCACAGAGCTATGACGCGCTCTTCGTCCGTCATTGGGATACATGGAACGATGGCACGCTATCGCGCCTCTTCACCGCCGCGCTCGGCAGCGATCGCAAGGTCGGTGAATTCAAACTGGTCTCGGGCGCCGTACGTGGCCATGTGCCCTCGAAGCCTTTCGGCGGCGAGGAGGATTACACCTTCAGCCCCGACGGCAAGCGCATCGTATTCTCGGCGCGTATTGCCGACGCAAAGGAACCCTGGTCGACTAATTTTGATCTCTATGAAGTTGCTGCAGATGGCGCTGGCGAGACGCGCAACCTGACAGCCGACAATCCGGCGTGGGACGCACAGCCCAGGTTTTTGGCTAACGGCGATCTCGCGTGGCTCGCAATGTCGCGTCCGGGCTTCGAGGCCGATCGATACGTCGTGATGCTGCGCAGCAGCGAAGATGGCAAGGCACGTGCGCTCACGGCCGACTGGGATCGCTCGGTCGTTCATATCGCAGCGAGCTTCGATGGTCGTAAGCTCGTCGCCACTGCCGACGATGTCGGTCAGACCGCGCTCGTCGAAATCGACCCGAAGTCGGGCTATCGCCAGCGTTTACTCGGCAATGGTCAGGTACAAGGCTATTCACCCACGCGCGATGGCGTCGTGATTGCCTGGGCCTCGCTCGGCTCGCCGCCGGATTTGTATCTCGTGTCGAAGGCGCCGAAGTCGACCGGCTCGCGTGCCACAGTGCTGCCTACGCCGAAGCCGCTGACAGCCGTCAACCAAGCGTTGATCGCCGAGCGACAGTTCGGCGAATTCGAGCAGTTCTCGTTCAAGGGTTGGAACGACGAAACAGTCTACGGCTACGTGATGAAGCCAGCCGGCTTTGAACGCGGCAAGAAGTACCCCATCGCCTTCATCGTGCACGGCGGACCGCAGGTCAGTTTCTCGAACCAATGGTCATGGCGCTGGAATCCGCAGGTCTACGCGGGTGCAGGCTATGCCGTCGTATTCATCGACTTCCATGGTTCACCGGGTTACGGCCAGGCATTCACCGACTCGATCAGCCAAGACTGGGGTGGCAAGCCACTCGTCGATCTGCAAAAAGGTCTCGATGCGGCGCTCAGTCGCTATGACTGGCTCGATGGCAATCGCGCGTGCTCGCTCGGCGCGTCTTATGGCGGATTCATGCAGAACTGGATCGCCGGCAACTGGTCTGATCGGTTCCAGTGCATCGTCAACCACGCAGGCATCTTTGATCAGCGCACGATGTACTACACCACCGAGGAGCTTTGGTTCACCGAGTGGGAGAACGGTGGGCCGTATTACCTCACGCCGAAGATCCATGAGAAGTTCAACCCGGCGGACCACGTGACGAAGTGGCGTACGCCGATGCTCGTGAT
>JALRHE010000404.1 GCA_023253235.1 Steroidobacteraceae bacterium | reverse complement strand
TCCTTCGCGCCCGCGTTGGCGCCACAAAAAACGCAGAGACGCTTCATGACAGTTTCTGCAGTAGGACGCGGGCCCAGTCTCGCGGTTCGCGAGGCAATTCCACAAACATAAGATGAGACATCTCTGAAGCCGCTTGGGCTGCGGCGGGTTTCAATGGATCTCCGCTTGGCGCAGCCAGTAAAACCGTTTCCCGAGTTTTGGCGAGCTTCTTTTGCCACGGATACGCGAAAGTCGCCTGATGGGCATGCCGCCACATTCCATGAGAGCGAAATAGATCGAGTAAACGACGTTGAACGCGACTCGGGTCAAGTTCGGCATCTTGATGAATGATGTTGCTACGCTTTTGTCGAAACCAGGGCCAGAACAAGCTTTGATCGCGTACGACATACCACGCTTCGACCAAGTGTCCGCCGTACCAGAGCGGCTTGATCTCGGGCGTGTAGTGCGTCATCAATTCATCGCGTAACGCATCGTCGATCAGCATCGCACTCAGCATGACGGCGTTCCTGACGCGATTTTTTGCGAGTGAGGCTAACTCCAGCGCGATGAACGCACTACCACCTACGCCAATGACGTCGACCTCATCGATGCCCAAATTCTGTAGCGCGACTTCGATGGCCTTGGCAAAACCACCGACGGTCACTTTGCCACGCGGCAGCGTGTTATCCGATTCGCCATGACCAGGTAGATTGATCGCGAGTACTGGACGATGACCAATGAATCCGGCAGCCATGCTTTCGATACTCTCGGTCGAACCACCCGCCTCGTGCAGAATCAAAATAGTTCGACCACTGGCGTCTGCATTGCGACGAATGCGCAGTTGTCCGCCGTCAACTTCGACGTAGTCCTGCCAAAGACGTCCGCGCAAACCCGAATTCACCGTTGATTTCGGCATCTTCGGCGGCTTGTGGCGTTTGATGTAGTCGCGGCAAAGATCGAGTGTTTGATCCGCCGCGCCGCCTCTTGCGACGGTGACGCAGCTGGCGGGATGTCGAACGTTATTGAGGTCCGCTGAAAGCACGTCGGTATCTGCCGCCGTGACGAGTATCGGTGTTTTCGTTTGACGCAGTGCGAGATCCGATCGCATCGTGAACGCAGCGCGATAGCCCACGCGGTAGTGATCGCCTGCCCGCATGAAATCGAGCAATGCATTGTGCAGCGCTTCCGCCGGAGGGAGGTCGAACGACAGGCGAGCGGCCGTCGATTTTCGATACCACGGGAAAAAGATCAGTTGCTCGCGCATTCGAGCCCATAGCCAGGTTAGGTGCGAGCCGTCCCATTTAGGCTGTAAGGGTGGGAGATAGTGCTCGATGAAGTCTTGTCGATCCGGTTCCGTCATGATCACGTAGCCGTTAGCTGCGGCGCAGACGATACGTTCCGGGTAGGCTGCAGCTAGCGCGCCTGTGATCATCGCACCCGTATGAAAGCCGTAAACGGCTGCGCGCTCAATTCCAAGCGCATCCATGAATTCAATGACGGCCTCGGCAAAGTCGCTCGCTTCTGCGCGATCGACGCCGAGAGGATCCGACAGTCCGAATCCGGGAGTATCGGGTGCGATGCACGTGAAGTGAGTCTTCCAGCGTTCCATCGTGGCGAGCATGTCTCGCGACGAAAGCGGAGATTGGTGCAAGCACAGCACGACGGGGCCTGACCCGACGCGACGGTAGTGCACTTGTCGCGGGCCCCATCGCCCGTTGGTGATGGAAGCGAAATGCCGCGTGATGCTGGTCGTCATGTACAAATCCCGCCGAACTAACTCGAGAACAAACTACCATTGACCCATGAATCAGGCGAGTGGCGTGCGTGCGGCTCTCCAGCACGCAGATTTTCGGCGGTTTGCTTTCGGCAGATTTTTCGCGACGCTCGCTTGGCAGATGTTGGGCGTGGCGGTCGGCTGGCAGGTGTACTCCATCACCCGCGATCCGCTGGACCTCGGTCTGGTCGGGCTTGCACAGTTTCTGCCGTTTTTCCTGTTGGTTTTGCCGGCGGGCCAGTTGGCCGATCGTATGGATCGACGTTTGTTGATCGTGATCGCCTACGTGATCGAGATTTCATGTGTACTCGTTTTGATCGGCTTCACCTGGTCGGGGAGTCGCGAGATTCTCTGGGTCTTTTTTGCGATGGGTCTGTTTGGTGCCGGACGGGCGTTGTGGATGCCGACCTCGCAGGCCATGACCGTCAACCTCGTCCCTCAAAGCGCTTTTCCTGCTGCTGTCGCATTCAACTCAACCCTTTTCGAATCGGCCGTGATCGTCGGACCGGCGTTGGGTGGTTTGTTGTATGCCTTCGGCGAATCGGTGACTACTGACCAGGGGGCGATGTGGGTCTACGTGAGCGCCTTAGCCATCCTCGTGGTCGTACTCTGGTTGATGTTCGGCATTCGCCCTGTGAGAGCGCCCCCAACGGAGGCGAAGTTCGCTTGGCATGAACTCGCGGAGGGTTTTCGCTTCGTACTGCGTCGCAGATCGGTCCTCGGTGCGATATCGCTCGATCTGTTTGCCGTCTTGTTCGGCGGGGCAACCGCGCTCTTGCCGATGTTTGCAGCCGATATTCTGCACGTTGGGCCAGAGGGGCTTGGGCTGTTGCGCACCGCACCGGGTGTCGGTGCGGCATTGACGGCGATCTGGCTCGCTCGTCGACCGATCTCGAGGCATGCCGGGCGCTGGATGTTCGGTGGAGTGGCGCTATTTGGTGTGTCTACCGTTGTCTTCGGCTTGTCGACCTCGTTTTGGCTGTCGTGTTTCGCGTTGTTCTGTCTCGGTGCAGGCGATATGGTCAGCGTGTTCGTTCGCCATTTATTGGTGCAGCTGGAGACCCCGGATGCGATCCGAGGTCGGGTCAGCGCCGTCAGCTCGATGTTCATCGGAGCGTCGAACGAGCTTGGCGAGTTCGAATCCGGATTGACGGCCAGTTGGTGGGGTCCAGTGACCGCCGTTACGGTCGGTGGAGCTGCTTGTCTGGTCATCGTGGGCGTTTACTGGAGGCTATTCCCGGAGCTGCGTCGGCTGGATCGTTTCCCACAGCCAGGGAGTTGAGATCCGCCGGCTGATCCGACGTATCGACATGGCATACTCTGCGCTCTGCCGGAGGAAATGATGCGATACCGAGCCTCAGCTTCCTTATCACTCGCTTCGATACTGCCGCTGACCCTGGCTGGCTGCATGAGCGCCACCATTCAGGAGAGTCGGGAGCTGCCGACCCAAATCGTCGACGGAGAGGCTGTGGTCATCCTCGCCAAACCGCAGATCGAGGGGGTTGCTGCGGAGGACGAGTTCATCGACTGCGTGGGTAACGGGCTCACCAAGGGTGAGCGACCGATAGCGGTGCGTGACAACAATGGTTTCGTCGACGACCTTTTTCCGTGGTTCGAGCCCGGTACGGCACCGACCCGGCCCGAGGCGGTCACGCAACTTTTAGCTCGCCCGGGTGTCGGTGAGAGAGTGGCCGCGTCTGGTGTTCGTTATCTCGTTTGGTTGGATGGTGGTACTCGGCGTACCGATGGCGGAGGCAGCCTCGCTTGCGGCGCCGCGCCTGGGGCAGCCGGATGCATTGGCTTCGGCTGGTGGGAGAAGGAATCGGACTACGAGGCCATCGTGTGGGACTTGAAGCAGGCAAGATCGGTCGGCAGCGTGGAGACTAATGTGACTGGAACATCGGCGATCGTGGGCGCCGTCGTGCCATTACCCTTCATCGCTCGAGTGCAGGGTGCGGCCTGTGATCGCTTGGCGGAACAGCTGCATAATTTTTTTCAAGGTGACGGTAATCCATGATGCGCACGAAAGTTTGCTGGATGGCCATCTTGGCGATGACGCTCTCGGCCTGTGCGACACCGCCCGTCGATCAGCCGCCGAGTCTGCCGTCGCCGACGCCTCCGTCGACCAGCAGCATTCCTGCGCCGCCGAGCCTGCCAGCGCCGAGTGCACCGGCGCCGGAATCAGGGTCTGGTGAAGCTACAACCGCTGATGAGCGCCGCGAAGTTCTCGACAAATCTTTGGATGATTCACTTGGTGAGTTCGACAAGACTCTCGCGGAGGAGCAGCGACGAACCGCCGCCGAACGTGATGCGCGCACGGCATCAGCCGGTGGCGGCGCGGGCGAAGGCGGCGGACGCGCCGCAGCCGAGCCCGGCTCGCGTGAAGGCGATCTTCGTTCCGAGCGCGGCATGGCAGCGGGTCGATCGGAAAGCCAAGCGGGCGATCGTCAGGATCGCGGTACGGTGGGCGCCGGCAGTGGCGCTCCGAATCGCGGAGTTGAGTCTGGCGATGACGATGACATCGTTGCCAGACGATTGCGGCGCGCGGCGGAACAGGAGACCGACCCCGAGCTCAAGGAAAAGCTCTGGAAGGAATACCAGGATTACAAGCGTAATTCCAAGGGTGGCTAATGCCGGTCGTGAGCGTAGCTAAGGAGCAGCAACGCATGAAGAGAATGGTCGTCGCCGTCGTGCTGGGTTTTGCAGCCCTGCTGAACGGTTGCGTAGTCAAAGAAACACGTCCTCTGGCGAAGCTAGAGGCTGTTCAGGCCAAGGTTCAAATTCCGGAAGCGGAGTTGCTGGACGTGGCTCTGCGACACTTCGACCCCGGCGTGCCCGCTAGCCTTGCCAACGACGAAGAGGCGCTCGACAAGAGACGCATCTATCCTGACGTTCGTTCTGCCGAGTCGCGACTTCTACCGATGCGGTTACGAACAACGCTGGAAACGTCCGGGCAGTGGGGCGCTGTGCGCGTGGTGCCCGAAGCGGTTCAGTTCGTGGACGTGGTCGTGACTGGCAAGATCGTCGAGTCAACCGGTTCTCGTCTCGAGCTTGCAATTACAGCGATCGATGCGTCGGGTCGAGTCTGGATCAAAGATCGCCTGTATTCGAGCGATGCCGACCTCGGGGCATACAAGACCGACGCCTCGTTGCGTGCTCGCGATCCGTTTCAGAACGTCTATTCGCAGATTGCCAATGATCTCGTGACAGCGCGTGATGCGCTGTCCTCAGCAGAGAAACGCGAGTTACGCCATATTGCGCAACTGCGCTTTGCCCAAGACCTTGATCCGCGCTCTTTCGACGGCTATCTGCAGAAGTCGACTGATGGACGCTACCGCTTGACGAGACTGCCGGCAGAAAGCGATCCGGCGGTCGTACGAATCTCGAAGATTCGTGAACGTGATGCTGCAGTCATCGATACGCTTGATGGCTACACCCAGGAGTTCTCGGACAAGCTATTCGATCCGTACGGCAGTTTTCGCCGCACCAGTCGCGAAGCCATAGAACGCGAGGACAAGGCCCGCACCCAAGCAATGACTCGGACCGCTCTTGGTGCGGCTGCCGTTCTCGGTAGTATTTTCGCAAGCAGCAATTGCGCTTCGACGGACTACAACTGCCGACGTATCGATAGTGCAGTCCGCACGGCTGGCGCTGTGGGTGGCGTAGCGGCTGTCATGTCTGGCATTCAGAAATTCTCCGATGCCAAGGTGGCTGCTCAGGAAGTCAAAGAATTGGCTGCCAGTTTCAGTAGTGAGGCTGCTGCCCAAACCGTCGAGGTCGAGGGTCGCACCTTGAAGCTCACCGGAACCGCTGAGGAGCAGTATCGCGAGTGGCGTCGTCTGCTCGCTGCGATCTATCGGGAAGACAATTTGCCCGCGCCCAATCCTTGATCGAGGCTCGGACGTGACCGTACTCGTCAAGGGCCGTAAGCTCGTCGATCGATTCGTGCTGCTCGGCCCGCTTGCAGAGGGCGGTCGATTCGAGATCTGGCGCGCCCTCGATGAGCGTCGCGGTACCGAAGTGGCTCTTAAAGTCGCCTTGGGCGAGGATCCATCGCGTTGGGAGAGTTTGCAACGCGAATATTCGATCTCGCAACGGCTCGATCACCCTGGTGTCGTCCGTTGCGACGAACCGATTCGTGACGAGACGGTCATGATTTTGCCGATGGTGCTCGCCGCGGGTGATCTGCGACCCCTGCGAGGGAAAAGCTACACGCAGATCGTGCCGTTGTTGATCGAGCTTTGCGACGTACTGGAGCACTTGCACTCACGCGGCATCATTCATCGCGACTTGAAGCCTTCGAATGTCTTGCTCGATTTCGCGGGGCATGTTCGTTTGAGCGACTTCGAAATCGCGGCGATCGACGGCATGGCACCACCGGGAGCGATAGGTTCCCCGTTTAGTGCGAGCCCCCAACAACGCCGAAAGTTGGAGCCCTCGACCCTCGACGATATTTATGGTGTCGGTGCGCTGAGCTATGAGCTCCTGTCTGCGTATCCGCCGTATTTCCCAACCAAACCCGACGCAGCGGAACACCAGGTGCCCGCGCTGAAGCCGGTTCACTCGGTACCGCCCGTTCTGCATGCATTGTTACAGCGCTGCCTGTCGGCCGATCCTGCGCTACGACCCGCTACGGCACGCGAGTTGCGCGAGGACTTGGCGATGTTGACTCGATCGCCCGAGAGTGTCCGGGCGGTTCGTGTCGAAGCGGCGCCGATCGAACAAGCCGTGGCACAAACCAACCCGCGTCACGTCTGGTTGCCTTGGGCTGCTGGGATCGCGGCTGTGGGTTTGCTCGCGATCACCTTCTGGCTCCTGCCGCGTTTTGCTCCCGGGGTGGACGATGTGTCGGTGAGTCGTAGCGGCTCGATTGTGACGGCCGACTCAACGCCGAGCATCAGTGACGAAGAGAAGCAACAGCAAGCCTTATTCAACGAAAGGTATACCGAGTTTTCGCGTGCGCTCGAAGAGCTTGAGTCGCAAGCGGCTGGCGTGTGGGGCGGCGAGTCGTTTGGGGCAGCCAAGTCGATGGGCGAGTTAGCTCTCGCGGCTTCTTCAGCTCGAGATTTGTCTTTGGCACTCGATAGACTTGGCCTTGCGATGCAGCGGCTGACCCGCGTCGCCAACGAACGTCCGGCGACGCTCGCCAAGTTGATCGAGTCGGCCAACACCGCAATTGACGATGGTCGCTTGGAGATTGCGCGCCAATCTCTGGAGCGGGCGTTATTGATCGACCCCGAACATGCGCCCGCAATTCGCGGGCTTGCTCGTATCGTCGCTTTGGGTCCGCTATTGCCAGCCTTGGTGGAGGCTGAGACCGCACAATTGGCATATGACAATTTGCGAGCTCTTACCTTGTATGAGCAAGTGCTCCGTGCGGATGCAGAAAATACGCGGGCGCGCGATGGTGCAGCGCGAGCTCGTCGCGCGTTGAGTTCCGATCGGTATGCTGCCGCTATCGGCGAGTCGCTCGCCGCACTACGCTCTGGCCGGTCCGAGGCGGCGCGTGATGCATTGTTACGCGCACGTACTTTGCGGGCCGATGGAGCCGAGATCGGTGCGTTACAAGCCGAGCTGGCCGCGGCTGGCGAGCGATCGGATCTCGAAGAAGAGCGAAATCGCATCCTTAACCTCGAGCGGGCGGAGAATTGGGACGATGCGCTCAAGGCGTATGAAGGTCTGCTCGCCAAGGATCGCAGTCTCGAGTTTGCACGCGCGGGACGGAATCGAGTCGTGCCACGAGCGGAGCTTTCTCGACGACTCGACGGGCTGATCGGTGCACCAGTGCGATTGGCATCTCCTGAAGTACGCCGCGAAGCTGAGCGTTTATTGGCTGAAGCAGCCAGAGTGAAAGACGACGCCCCGGTTTTACGTAGTCAAGTCGAGCAATTGAGTGCCTCGTTACAGATTTACGAGAAGCCGATCAAAACCGTATTCCAGTCGGATGGGCAGACTCGGATCGTCGTACAACGAATTGGCATCTTCGGCACATTTACCCGTAAAGAGTTGCAGTTGAAGCCCGGTCGATACGTCGTCGTAGGTAGTCGTGAGGGTTTCCGCGACGTACGGCGCGAGATCAACATTACACCGAGTGGGCCACAACCGGTGATTGACGTGCGCTGTACGGAGGCCATCTCGTGATCACACAGGTGGTGATACGCGAGCCTGCGGGCGATCGATCAATGCTGTTGCCGTTGATGATCGGCTCGACGAGTGATTGTGATGTTCGTATGCCAGGCTTTACCGACGGAGAGACCTTGCGTCTTTTTACCGAAGGCGAGGCCGTTTATATCGAGGCCGTTACACCGACGACGGTGACCATCGATGGGCAAACTCTAGAGCAAGGCGTTGCTCGTGCGGTTCAAGCCGGCTCAGTTTTGGCGATCGACGATACCCGAGCTCGTTTTTCGCATGAGGACGGATCTTTACTCCTGACGATACGTCACCTCGAAGGAAATAGAACGATCGCGCCGTTACGCTCCACATCGAGTGTCTTCGACGATCAAGACCAGCAAGATGTGCCGATCAGAGTCGCGGTGGTTTCGTCGGCAGAAAAGTCATCGCCTCAGATGCTGGCAGACTCACGCAGCGTTCGATCATGGTGGTTCGTGCTCGTGGCGGGTGCGCTCATGATCTGTTCACTCGCATTCTTGTTCCAATTCGAGCGTATCGAAATCGACGTCGAACCTGCCAATGCGTCTGTGAATGTGGACGGTCCCGACTGGTCGTCTGCGAATAGCGTGTTTGCGCTGCCGGGCAAGCGCCAGATTCGGATTGGTGCTGAGGGATATCGCGGTATCGTGCGTGAGATCGATATCCAGCACGACTCGATGCTGAAGTTGCAGTTTCGGTTGGAGCCGTTGCCCGGTGTGCTAGAGATCGACACGGCCGGCGTCGCTGCTGTCGCATATGTCGATGGTGTCGAGCTGGGGCGTGTGCCGGGAGAATTCCAGATCCCTTCGGGAACCAAGACCGTACTACTCAAGGCAGACAGGCATCTCGATTTTGTTCAGTCGGTCGAGATCGAGGGTCTTGGCAAGCGGCAATTGTTGACCGCGAAACTGCAGTCGTCTTGGGGGAAGATCGACGTCACGACTGATCATGCCTCCGCCAAATTACAAATCAACGACGAGGCGCCGGTATCGCTGCCGCACGCCGTCGATTTGCCTGCCGGCGTGCATCGCTTGGAGATTACAGCCGCTGCCGCTAAACCTTGGCGCAGCGTCGTTCTCGTCAAGGCGGGAGAAACGCTGCGTATCGGACCGATCAAATTAGGTGCGCCTGATGCTATCGCGCGTATCCGCTCGACGCCGGCAGGTGCGGACGTGACTGTCGGTGGCGTCTATCGAGGTAAGACACCCTTGCAGGTGGAATTGGCGCCAGGCGTCGAGCACGAGTTGCTCGCGGTGTTGCAGGGATACGAGCCCGTCTCGCGACGCGTCTTGGCCGAGCCATCGGACAAAATCGAGTGGAGTCCGTCGTTAAAAGCGATCTTGGTCGAATTGTCTCTGCAGGGCGAACCGAGCGATGCAGAGATTTTCCAGGCGTCGACGAGCCTCGGGCGTGCGCCGGCGACACTCAAGCTGCCTGCGCGTGAGCATCGCTTGGAATTGCGTGCCGACGGTATGCAATCTCAATCATTGCGAGTTGATTTGTCCAACGGCGAAGCCCGACGTGTCGAGTATCGACTGACGCCGATCGGGCGTGCGGCTGACTGGCAGCCGCCCGCGGCAGCGCTTCGATCATCGACGGGGACTTTGCTGCGATTGATGCCGACGGGCAAAGCGAGTCTGGGCAGTGAGCGTCGTGAGCAAGGACGACGAGCAAACGAGTTCTTGCGACGAGTCGAACTGAAGCGGCCCTTCTACCTTGGGACACGAGAGGTGACCAATGGGGAGTTTCGTCGCTTCCGGTCTGCGCATGCCTCGGGCTTCGTCGGTAAGCGCACGCTCGATCTCGATATCTTGCCGGTCACGTCGGTGACATGGGCTGACGCGGTTGAGTACTGCAACTGGCTTTCGGAACAAGAGGGCTTACAGCCGGCGTACGAAAAGAAAGATGGCAAGTGGGTTCTACGTCGGCCTGTCGGCACGGGCTACCGACTACCGACGGAGGCCGAGTGGGAGTTCGCGGCTCGCTACGCGGGTGAGAACGCGCCGCCATTGCGCTACGAATGGGGCAACGATTTACCTCCGCCTGGGGGTGTCGCCAATCTGGCGGGGCTCGAGGCGGCGGCCGAAATGGCACGCGTACTCGACAACTGGCAGGATGAATACCCCGTGGCCGCGCCGCCCGGGAAATACCCGGCGAACGCACTAGGCCTGTTCGATATGACGGGTAATGTCTCTGAATGGGTACACGATGCGTACAGCTCGTTCGATGCTAGCGGCGGTGGCCAAGATCCGACCGGTCCTGCCGATTCGCCAAGACGAGTCGTCAAGGGTAGTTCGTGGCGCAGCGTGAATTACAGTGATCTGCGTCTTGCATGGCGCGATGGGGCAGATGGCTCATCACAAACGATCGGCTTCAGGGTAGCTCGGTATGCAGAGTAGTCAAAATCGCACGTGGCGCTTGATTTGGCTGACTGCCATCAGTGCACTGATCTGTTGGTTGGCATCCGTCATGATGCTGAGGGCGCTTGCCCAGACTGCCGATACAAACGAAGCAGAATCCACAGAGCGGCGCGTACCGCCACCGAAGCTTTCAGACGAGGAGTCACCGGAATATCGAGACTCCGCAGATAACAACATCAGCCTGCCGGTCGATATATGAACAAAAAGTTGCCCAACGAATTTTTATTCACGGTCGTGGCGCTATTGATCGTCACGGTGTTCGTGCATGCGGCCTATGTATTGCATATACGTCCCGTAGCCGAAGCTACCTTGCGCGCGGATCGGGAACGAATGGTGACCGATCCCAACTATGTCGCCGAGCGTTCGTTTTACGTCATCATCAAAGATTACGAACAGGAAGCCGAGATTATTCTGATGCTTTGGGCGCTGGCGATCATCGGCTACAAAGCCGTCGTACAGCAGCGCGAATTACGGGTGCTACGCGCCGAAGTGCTGCGTTTACCGGACGGCACTCGCATCCTGCCGGAAGATACGCGAGAGTACACCAGACAACTCGAGAGCTTACCGGCTGCAGATCGAGAAGCTTTGGTTCCGCGCGCGTTGATGGCGGCACTCGCCCGATTCGGGGCGACCCGTAACGTACAGGATGCCTCGACAGTGGCTCACGGAATTTGCCAATCCGAGGCCGAACGACTCGATTCGGACCTCGCCTTGCTGCGCTACATCGCTTGGGCTATCCCCGCCATCGGATTCATCGGTACGGTACGCGGTATCGGCGATGCCCTCTCGCAGGCACACAAGGCGGTGACCGGCGATATCTCCGGGGTCACTGAAGGGCTGGGTGTGGCCTTCAATTCGACTCTTATAGCTTTGATCTTGTCGATCCTGCTGATGTTCCTCATGCAACAACTGCAGCGAGTACAGGAGCGGCGAGTCCTTGATACCGAAACTTGGCTGGACGAAAAGATCATCCGAAACTTGCAGGTTCGCATGTGACGATGATCGGGGCTTATCTCGGCACCGAAAATGTCTTCATCGCCGTCGACGGTGAGGTACGCGCATCTTCTCTCGAGTCATTCGCAGATACCGGTTCGGTATGTCATGTCGTCGTGCCGGTCAGTTTCGATGTACGTACGGTCGCCGACTCGCTCGCTCAAATGCAGCGATGGAAACTCGATGTACGAGCCTTTCATGATGTTGCTGCGTTTGGCACTGCTGCGCTCGCCCTGTCCGGAACGACACTGTTCATCGAGCTTGAGGAAGAGTTCAGCGCCACTGCTCGTGTCGTGGTATCCGAAGGAGTAGCGCGTCGTCAGACATTATTGAAACGCAACCGCGTAGGGCGCCGGGCTCTCAAGCGAATATGGATGGAGTTGATTGCCGAGTCTATGGTAC